>JAAYCJ010000025.1 GCA_012729815.1 Phycisphaerae bacterium
CAGTCGAAGGGCTGCCACTGGTCTTCCGGGAAGGCCTTGAAGAACTCCGGTTTGAGGATGACGTCGCTGCCGATGATGCTGTTGTTCGGCCAGTCGCCGGGCATGGAGACGTGGTAGCGGTCGCCAAGCTGGAGTCCGCGGACCGCGCGGAACAGTTCGGCGGTGCTTCGGCCGAGTTCGGGCGGGTAGTAGATGATGGCCCGGACGATCGAATTGGGATCGACGATGTAGGCTGCGCGAACGGTGACGGGAGCACGTCCGGGATGGATCAGGCCGAGTCGGCGGGCGATTTTGGCGTCGGGATCGGCGATGATGGGAAAGGTGATCTTGACGTCGAACTGGTCCTCGATCCACTCGATCCACTTGACGTGGTCCTCGATCGGATCGACGCTCAGGCCGAGCAGTTCGCAGTTGATCACGTTGAATTCGTCGAGGTGCTGCTGGAAGGCGACGAATTCGGTGGTGCAGACGGGCGTGAAGTCGCCGGGATGGCTGAAGAACAGCAGCCACCGGCCCTGGTAGTTGTCCGGCAGGACCATCGGGCCGTTGGTGGTCATGGCCTTGATGTCGGGAAACCTATCGCCCAGCAGCGGGCCGGGTTGGCGCAGCGCGCAGCCGGTCAGGAGAAGAGCCGACACCATCATCAGCAGACATCGTGTTTTGCAGAAAGCCGCCATGATCGGAACTCCTTATGTCTGGTCTTTGCTCTCGGGATTGATGAATTCGAACTCGAGGGTCGAATGGGTGATGTCGAAGTCCTGGACGAGGCGCTGCTTGATCGCTTCCTTGGTGCGTTCCATGTCGTGGGCGTTGAGGGGATCGATGACGATGTGGGCCTCCATCGCCTTGCGATTCTCGTCGAGATGCCAGGCGTGGACGTGGTGAATGGAGTGGACGCCGGGGACCTCCCGAACCGCCGCAATGAGCTCGGACAGGTCCACGTCGTCGGGCACGCTTTCCATGAGGATGGTGACGGCCTGCTTGAGAACAGGGAAGCTCTGGTGGAGAATGTAGCCGGCGATGGCGACGGTGGCGACCAGGTCGGCGACGTAGAGGTCGAAGAAGACGATCAGGAGGCCGGCGAGAATGACGCCGACGGAGGCGAGGGCGTCGGTCAGGTTGTGGAGGAAGACGGCTTTGATGTTGAGGCTTCCGCGGGCGAGGCTGTAGACCATGGCGGCGGTGATGACGTCGATGAGGAGGGCGAGGGCGGCGACGATGACGACGGTCCATCCGGCGATGGGCTCGCGGACGAAGAACCGCTGGGCGGCCTCGACGAGCAGGTAGACGGCGATGAGGATCAGGCTGGTCAGATTGATCATAGCCCCGATGATCTGGGCCCGTCCGTAGCCGAAGGTGCGGCGGTGGTCGGGTTTGCGGAGGGCGATGCGTCGGGCCACCAGAGCGACGACGAGGGCGGTGGCGTCGCTGAAGTTGTGCAGGGCGTCGGCGATCAGGGCCAGAGATCCGGAGAGCACCCCCCCTGCCACCTGGGCGGCGGTCAGCAGGATGTTGACGACGATGGCGGCGATCAGGCGGACGGTGCTTCGGTCGCCTCCGCCGCCGTGGACGTGCGCGCCGGCGGTTCGAAAAGCGGGCCAGAACCCCCAATGGTTGTGCGGTGTACCCATGTCAGCAGGCTCGACTGAGCGGTCCCCATTTGACAAGGTCAGGCGGATGCGCCGGTGCGGTCGGCGCCGTCCACCTCGTACCCGAGCGATTGTACCACATCGGTCAGTCGATTGGTATCCAGATCATGCCCGAAGACGGCAGCTTGTTTGTTCTTGAGGTCAACCCGGGCGTTGCGGACGCCGGGTACGGATTCGAGGGCGTGACGAACGGCCTCGGCGCAGTGGCTGCAGGTCATGCCGCGGACGGAGAGGATGACCTGCTCGGCTGAGGATTCGGGCGTGGTCGGTTCGATCGCGGAAGAGGTTCGGGCGCGGTAGATCGCGTAGGCCAGGGCGGCCAGGAGGGCGACGCCACTGAGGTTCTTGATCGTCTCCGGGATCATCCAGGGCATGTACGGGCCGGGCGTGACCTTCGAGACGTGGAAGATGTAGTCGAGCACGAGCCCGGAGGCCAGGGCGGTGACGGCGACGGAGATCAGGTAGACGAACGTGGTTCGCCGGCCGAGGACCTTCCAGATCGCGGCGATGGCGGCGGCGTTGGTGGCCGGTCCGGTCATCAGAAAGACGAGGGCGGCGCCGGGCGTAACGCCCTTGTCGATCATGGCGGCGGCGATGGGGATGGAGGCGGCGGCGCAGACGTAGACGGGAATGCCGGCGAACATCATGACGACCATGGCGAGGATGCCGGTGCCGAGATACTGGGCGAAGAAGTATTCGGGCAGGACGACGGAGATCAATCCGGCGAGGATCAGGCCCACCAGCAGGTGCATGCCGATGTCCTCGGGCAACGTGATGAAGCCGTAGCGGATGGCCCGGCTGAGTCTGTTGCCCTTTTGGCTCGTCGAGCAGCAAGCGTCGCGGCACTCTTCGAGGCTTTTGTCGACCGCGTTCTCTCTGGCCGGTTCGAAGAGATTGACGGCCATGCCGCCGATCACGCCGTTGACGAGGGCAGCGATGGGTTTGAAGACCGCGAAGACCCAGCCGAGGAGGCTGAAGGTGACCAGGATGCTGTCGACGCCGGTCTGAGGCGTGGAGATCAGGAAGGCGGCGGTGGCGCCGCGGGTGGCCCCATGGCGTCGCAGGGAGGCACTGACGGGGATCACACCGCAGGAGCACAGCGGCAGCGGAATGCCGAAGGCGGTGGCTTTGAGCACGGGCCAGAAACCCCGTCCGCCCAGGTGGCGTTCGATCCAAGAGGCGGGAATGAACACGGAGAACAGTCCGGCGATCAGGAAACCGAAGAGCAGATACGGGGCCATTTCGGCCAGGATCGCCCAGAACTCCAGGAGGAATTGTCCTGCCTGATCCACCATCGTCACCCCTTCCCCGGTGTTACGCCCATGAGGTCACGACAATTATACACAGCGGGAGCGGCGGCGAGAAGTTAATCCTGGTCAAGCGGTTACGGCTTACGGCAGGCGGAGGCGGGCGTAGACGAGGTCTTGCGGGTCGTTGCCGCCGCCGTAGAGGTCGAGGGTAAGGCCGGCGGCTGAGCCGCCGCGTGGCGTGTTGGTTTGAAAGAGGTGGATGGGCTGGGTCAACAGGATGTTTTGAGGGTCGGCGGGCTGCGGCCAGAGGGGCTGGAGACGAAGGTGATGCTGAGGCCGGTCGGAGTCGCCGTGCGTGATGAGGGCGACGAGACGGAGATGGCCGTCGGGCGTTGCGTGTAACCTTGGGCCATCGCCCAGGCCGATGAGTTCGGAGCGGTCGTCGCTCTTGAGGATGGTTCGGCGTTGGGCGATGCGGCCGTCGCGGACGAGGGCGTACTCCAGCGATCGTTCCAGAGGGAGACCGGGAAAGAAGCGGTCGCGGATGAAGTCGTATTGGCAGGACTGGCGATAGAAGACCAGGTGCGCCGCGTTGAGATCCGTCAGATAGACGTCGCCGTTGCGCAGGTAGCCGCAGGTGGCGTCGAGATTGTCGATTTCGAGCGGTTCGCAGAATGGGACGCGCTCGATGTCGGGCGTCCAGGCGTAGAAAAGGCGACGGAAGACGTAGTCCCACTGCCGACCGGACCGCTCGTGCTTGGCCGCCCGCCAGGCCTCGTTGGGTTCGACGATGTCGCCGATCGCCAGGACGTGGGCGGATCGGCCGCGGATGGCAAGGTTGGGATAGCAGGCGCGGATGGGAAAGCGGAGAATGCCGAGGGCGGACCATTCGAGGCGATCGTTGAGGAGGGCGTAGTGGTAACAGCCTTCCTTGGCGTCGATGTTCAGGAGGAGGACGCTTTGCGCGTCGGGATCGACGGCCATGCCGCGATAGGAGTGATCGGTGAAGACGGCGTCGAGCGGCCAGGGCGGCTGGAATGTCTGCATTTGGCCGGCGGGCGAGAATCGCAGCAGTTGCGGCGTGCATCGGGCGTATTTGGGACGCCGCGGATCGGCGTTGGGGTTGGTTGAGAGCCAGATCGTGCCGTCGGGGAAGGCGCCGATCGGGCAGGGCTCGCGCTGGTCGGCCTGGTCGCCCTGGCGCCAGATGGACCAGCCGCTGGCAGTGCAGCGGCGGATTTGCCAGCGGGTGTTGCAGAAGCCGGGAACGTTGCGGTCGGTCTCGATGGTCGAGACGAGCACATCGGAGTCGAGGCGGGCCAGAAGGGGCGATCCGTACGTCCAGAGCGGGCCGGCGCCGTTGTCGGCTGGGTGGTTGCGGTAGACCAGTTCTTCGGTTTCGATCGTGACGGGCATGAGAGTCACTCCGTGGCCGTTTCCTGCTCGGTGACCGTGATGTTGCGGGCGCGGAGTTCATCGATGAACGGTTGATACGGCACGTCGGCGGTCGGCGAGAGGAGTCCGCGGCGGCGGATCGTGCCGTCGGCGATCATGCGGGCGGCGATGGCGGCTGGGAAGCCGACGGTGCGGCTCATGGCGGTCAGGCCAGTGGCCATGTCGCGGTAGTCGAGAACTTGCATGACCAACTGGACGCGGCGCGAGTTGCGCAGGCCTTCGGCCTCGACGCGGATCAGGTCGATGTCGCGTTCGGAGTCCTTGTACTGGAGTCGCGGTTCGAGGTGTTTGACCATAAACTGGCGAGGGGTCACGTTGCCGGGCAGACCGGGAACAGGCGTCTCGTCGAGGAAGCCGAGTTGTTTGAGGGCGTGCCAGAGCCGGCAGTGGCCGGGCCAGCGGAGGGCGTAGCGGCCGGAGACGCGGACGGTGTCGGCGATGCCGAGCTTGTGGGCGTAGGCGGTGGCGTTGCCGTTGGGAAAGGCCTCGAGTTCGCCGAGATCGGGCACGTTGACGGTGTGGGTGAAACGGTCGGAGAATATCTCAGAACCGGGAACACTGGTTTCGCGGCCGTCCTGGACGATTACGGCGTCGCGGACGTAGGAGTTCAACACGCCCTCCCAGGTCCAGGTGATCTTGTACTTGAGCGGGTTGTCGATGGCGGGCGGTTCGGGAAAACCGCCACCGTAGCTGACCAGGCGGGTGACCTGGTCGAGCCGCCGGACGGCTTCGCCGCAGAGGACCAGGTCGATGCCCGGGTCCATGCCCATTTCGGGCAGGAGCGATACGCTGGCCTCTTCGGCGGCGTCGGCGAGATCGCGCAGGTCGTGATCGTAATAGGTATTAACCAGATGCAGGCGGCAATCGACGGCGGCTTGACCGATGTTGCGGATGAACTGGCGCGGCAGCATGTCGATGGCGACGTCGAAACCGCGGGCCATGAGGGCCCGCAGGGCCTTTGGATCGGAGGCGTCGAGGGCGACGGGTTCGACCTTCTCAGCCTTGATTGCAGCCAGATACGTTTTGAGTGCAGGCAGGTCGACTTCAGCGCAGGTGACGGATTGGACATCGGGGGAATGGATCAGGTCGTGGAGTACGGCTTTTCCCTGACGACCGGCGCCCAGGAGCAGCATTCGCATGGCGGGCCTCCTTATCCCGGAATCGAGGCTGTATGATAGGCGGAGGAGTCAATCGCGTCAACAGGAAGGGAGCGGCTGTGGTCGAGTCAGGATTGCCGTCGTCGGCGACACGGACGTTGGAGCGCCGGTCAGGGCGGAGGAGCGGTCGAATTGCGTTCGATCATGCGCATCGGGAAGAGTTGGCGGCGTGGAGGCGAGTTGTCGCCTTTGATGCGATCGAGCAGGCACTGGACAAGGGCGGCGGCCACGTCGTCGAGCGGCTGGGCCATGGTGGTCAGGGGGACGGTGCCGTAGCCGGCGAGTTCGATGCCGTCGAAGGAGATGACGGACAGATCGCGAGGGACGCTGAGCCCCATTTCGGCTGCGGCGCGAAGGACACCCTGAGCGTGGTAGTCGGACTGGACGACCAGAGCGGTTGGGCGATAGTCGGCCAGGAGCTGTCGCGCGGCGGCACAGGCGTGTTCGACATAGGTTCCGCAACCAATGTGTTGGAACCGCACGTCGAGGCCCGCATTCTGCATGGCCTGGGCAAATCCGGCGGGCCGTCCGCCGGACGGCTGAGCGGTCGAATAGCCCAGGTAGGCGATGCGGCGGTGACCGAGGCGGATCAGGTAGCCGGTCGCCTCGCAAGCAGCCCGCTGCATGTCCACGTAAATGGCGTCGAAGGGATCATCCGGATCGAGTTCGTCACGGACCACCACCGGCCGGCCGCCAGGTTCGCGGGTGAGGGCGGCGGCCACATCGCGGTTCTCAGCCCAGAACTGCGGCACGACGATGTAACCGTCGACGTGGGCCTGACGGAACGTTTCGAGGATGTGCCGCTCATGGGCGGCGTCGATCTCGGCGTAGGCGATCAGGACTTCATGATCCGACTTGCGGGCCTCGGTCATGACGGCGCCGGCGAGAGCGGCGTAGAACGGATTGCGGACGGTCGGCAGGACCATGGCAATCATACCGGTCTTGCCGCCGGCTAGTCGCGTGGCCAAAGGCGAGCGCCGATAGCCGAGTTGGCGGGCGAGGTCCTGAATCTGCTGGCGCGTGGCGGGACTGACCGCTGGGTCATCCCTCAGTGCCCGCGAGACGGTGGCGATGGACACCCCGGCCTCGCGTGCCAGGCTGTAGATGGTGGGCTTTGATCCTTCTGATTGTTTATAACCGGCATCTCTCGCCATATTATCATCATACACGATGTTTATGACGGAAAAGAAGAAAAACTTCGGAGAATCTTCTTGCAACACCTGCTGTAACCGCTTTAAACAATATCTATGAGATTAATCGACTTGTTCAGTCGCGGCCGGCGCGGTTTTGTCGAAGGGAAAGGGTCGCTGCGATCGTTCACGGTGATTGAGTTGCAGGTGGTGGTCGCGATCACCGCCCGCAAGGTCGAGTAGAGACCTCTATACCCTGAATGGAACCGATGCCAGAGTATGGCCTTCAATTCTCAGTGCAAACAGGATGGAGACACGATGAATTCGCCTCAGACCATCGCCGTGACCACCGGGCCGAAGGAGCATTTTTTCGGCTACTACGACAAGTTTTCGGACAATCGTTCGGGCCGGTACGTGCTGTGTCACGAGGTGGCGTTCAACGACCGCCCGCCGACGGGCGAGGACGCGGCGCGGATCGGGCTGATCGACCTGGAGGCGGGCAATGGATTCGGGCCGCTGGCTGAGACGCGGGCGTGGTGCTGGCAGCAAGGGTCGATGCTCCAGTGGCACCCGGCGGAGCCGGAGCACACGATCATCCACAACGACCGGCGGGACGGGCAGTTCGTCTGCGTGATCCGCGACATCGCCAGCGGCAAGGAGCGGGTCCTGCCGCGTCCGGTGGCGGCGGTCAGCCGCGACGGCAAGAAGGCGTTGAGTCTGAATTTCGCCCGGTTGGCGGATGAGCGGCCGGGTTACGGATACGCCGGACTGGCGGACCCGTGGGCGAAGGCGGAGGCGCCGGATGACGATGGCCTGTATTTGATGGATATGGAGACCGGCGACTACAAGCTCATTATCAGTCTGGCCCAGATCGTGGCGTTCGCACCTCAGCCGACGATGGCTGGGGTCAAGCACTGGTTCAACCACCTGCTGTTTTCGCCGGACGACCGGCGGTTCATCTTCCTGCACCGATGGCGGCACGGGACGGGCCGACTGACGCGGCTGTTCACCGCTGACATCGACGGCGGCAACATCTGTTGCATCAACGATCACGACATGAGCAGCCATTTCGATTGGCGCGATCCGGAACATCTGATCGTCTTCGCCAAACGTCACGAGATCGGCGCGCGGTACTTTCTGTTCACCGATCGGACCGACCGGCTTGATGTGATCGGAGACGAGAAACTTACCTCGCTTGGCGACGGGCACTGCAACTACAGCCCGGACCGGCGATGGATCCTGACCGACACCTATCCGAACGCCCAAAAGGAGCGTAAGCTTCTGCTCTACCATCCGGGCAAGGACGTTCGGGCGGATGTGGGCGATTACTATTCGGTGCCGTGGATGACCGAGTGCCGCTGCGATCTGCATCCGCGTTGGACCCGCGACGGCCGGCGGCTCACGTTCGACTCGTCGCACACCGGCTCGCGGCAGGTATATCTGATGGACGTGGGACGGATCGTCGATTCGGCGGATTAACCGGAAATCGGATCGAAGCGCAGGTCATCGATGAGGAACGCTGACGGCGCGGCTTGGCCGCCGCGGCCGATGGCCAGCGTGCGCAGGTTCGTGAATTCGGTTTCATCACCCGAGAAGAATGCGGCGGGCAGCTCGATCAGCGACCATTGGCCTTTCCGGGCGTTATACCGCTGTGGATCGAGGTGGACGACGCGGCTGCCGTCGGCGGAGAAGGCTTCGAAATAGAGCTTGCAGGGTTCGGTCTCCCAGAAGATCCACAGCGAGAGGCCCGCGGCGCGATCGACGCCGACGCCGCGAGACACGCCGTCGGCCCAAGCCGGCCCTTCTGTGGATTCGATGGTGACGCGGATCGAGGCTTGGCCCTGCTTTTTATTCCCGGCGTCGAGGCCGAGTGTGCTCTTGCCCACCGGGTTCCAGCCGGTCAGGTCGTCGGCTGGGTACTCGTAGCAGACCGCGCGTGGTTGGGTCCGGATCGGCGTCAGGTAGAGGTAGTCGATCCACAGGCCCGGCGCGCTCCAGTCGGAGAGTCGCAAGGGATACGCGCCGTCGTACGTGATTTCGCCCAGTTCGATTTCCTGATAGTCGGCGTTCTTGATCGCGGTCGGCAGCTCGGCGATCCGCTGATCGGTGGCGTGGTTAACCTGCATCAGGCCGAACGTGCCGGGTTGTTCGGCGCGGGCTCGGACAATTGCCTTGTAGACGCCGGGTTCCAGCCGATGCTGGAGAGCCCACCAGCAATAGATGCCGTCGTTCTCAGGCCGGTACGCGGCTTGGCCGCCGGAGGCGTGTGGATCGGCGGTTCCGCCGCACTCGAAGTGCGGATGGCCCTCGTAGGCGGTCTTGACGTCGGTGTCGATGGCCAGGATCATCGGGTCGCGCGGGCGGACCTTGATCGGCAGGCTCAGGTCCCGCTGCGAGATCAGCTCACGGACCTTCGTGACCTTGCGATCGCCCGCGAACGTCAGGTCGTAGTCGGTCATGCTGTGGTTGATCGCGTAGGCCAGGATCCGGCCGTCGCGGTCGATCGAGCGAAACTCGACGCTGGGCGGCTGGGTTCCGTCGGCCAGGGCCGGCCGCAGCGGACGCTCCACTCCGGCTTCGGTCATCGCGGCGTCGAAAAACGCCGGCAATCCGTCGGTTGGCTTCTCGTAGCGGCGAACGCCGGCCTCCTCCAGCTTGGCCTCCGGATGCGGGTTGTCGTAGGGATCGCGCGACATGGCCTTCGGACTGGCCAGCACCACTCCGCCGGACCGGGCGAACTCGGCGACTTTCTCAAAGGTCTCGGCCTCGATGAACGTCGCGTTCGGCACGATCAGCAGCTTTAACCCACTCAATCCGCCGTCGCGCACCTGGCGTTCGCTGATGAAGCGGACGGGCGCGTCGAGGCAGAAGAACGCGGAGTAAGTTGTCCTCAGGGCCGGCGGATAGGTTCTATCGAGGATCATCGACGGCTGGGAAAAGAGCAGGCCGACCTGGGCGGTGGGGATCGCCTGTTGGAACGCGACGATCTCGGGCGCGAGACGCCGCAGGTCGAGGGCGGTCCGACCGGCCGCCTCCATCGCCCACGGGATGTGGAGCATGGCCCCGGCGGCCAAGTGCTCGGCGTTGTAGGCGTTCTCCCAAGCGAACATCAGGCGGGCGCTCTGCCCGTGCAGGAAGGCGTCCCAGACGGTGGAGCGCATCTCGTCGGCGGTCATGCTGACCGCGATGTGGACCTCGGAGTCGATGCTGGGCTTGGCTGGGTGCAGCGACTTGTAGAAGTCGAAGTGCATCGGCTGGCCGCAGTCGCAGCCGCTGATCTCGAGCACGTCGTCGATGCGTTCGCGTTCCACGCCGTTGAAGCCGAAGTGTTCGGGATTCAGGTCGGTGGTGGCGATGATCTTGACGTGGCACGGCGTGGTCGGGTCGTACCGGCGGATGATCTGCTTCATAAAGAGCATGACGTCGGTGGCTTCGGCGTTGCGGAAGCTCTGCCAGTCGTAGATCGGGCCGACGTCGCGGCTGGGGTCGAAGGCCAGCGGGTCGATCTGGTCGAAGGTTTTGTAGTGAGTCTTCCAGACGCGATTGAGCATTTCGACCGTGCGGTAGCGCTGCCTCAAGTGGTTATGGAAGCGCGTGAGCATGGTCGGGTGGATTTTGCCTTCGCCGTCGCTGAACGACCACTCGTTGACCAGGTCCCACGCGCAGAGGGCGGGCTTGTCGCAGAGGGCGGGAATCAGGTGGTTCCAAAACTCCTCGACCATCCGCCGGGCGCCCGGGTGGTAGAGCGAGACGCCCATCCAGCCGTTGCTGTTGAAGTCCTTGATGTCCGGATAGGCTTCGATCCATCCGTCCGGCATCGGATGGGGCGAGGGCAGGTAGTCCACCGCCATGTTCAGCCGCCGGGCCTTGTCGAACTGGCCTGCGATGGACCGGAGGTAGTCGTTCCGCGTCTTGCCTGGGGCGGGGACCATCGTCTCGGGCGTGGTGGTGCCGCTGACGAAGTTGAAGCCCATTTCGGCGACCAGGTCCAGGTCGTTGAAGACCGTCCACCAGCCCAGCGGGCCAAAGAGCATCACCGGCATGTCGCCCTTGTGGAAGGTTCCGTGTTTGATGACCAGGTCGGTCATGTCGATCGAAGGAAGTTTTTTAACCTGCTCGGGGTGGGCGACGAGGTCCTCGACCTCGCGCGTGGCCCGGAGCACCGCCTCATCGAGGAAGTCGAACTGACGCGAGATGGCGGCCAGAGGTTTGATGCGGTCGAGCAGGTCGGCGTTGTCCAGGTCGGCCCGGCGGTACTTGAGGAAGATGTCGGTGGTCGCGGCGGTCACGCGTGGGTACGAGGTGTCGATGCCCGCCCGGTCGGCTTGGGCGATGGCGGCCCGCAGTTCGCGGTTGCGCTGATCGATTTGGTCGGCGCGTTCCTTGAGCATCGCCACGTTAAGGCTGAAGACCGGCGCGGTCATGATGATTGGTTCGGAACGGCCGGCCACCTGCACAGCAACCTGGGCCTCGGCGGGCTCGGCTGAGACGCGGCCGAGATCCCAGGCGAAATCGATACGTGTCACCCCCGGCGTCATCGCGGTCGCTCGGGCCTCTTCGTGTACTGTTTCGCCGTTTCGACACACCGTGAGTCGGGCCTGGGCCTCGCCCGGTTCGTCCTGCCACGGCACGTAGGCAAAGAGATTGACGGTCTGGCCGTCGTCGTAGTACCTGCGGTCGGTGGTGAGGATCGGTGAGCTTTGCTCCTGGTCCGGCTCGACCAGCACCATGTTGCGGAAAAGCCACGAAAGTTTCTCTTCGGCGATGCCGGGCGTCCACATCACCCATCCGCGGCGGCCTTCGTCGTCGCCGTCGTTTTCGTTGAAGATGATGTTGAAGCCCATTCTGCCTCCGGTCGACGGGGCGAACGGGGCCAGCATTTTCCAGGGAATCGCCGCCTCCCAGGTTCCGCGTTTGGCGTCCTCGTCGCGACGGTGGGCAATGGGCATCACGTCCGACGCGATCTCGCCGGAAATGCCCGTCTTGCCGCCGACCCAGCCGTAGGCGGCGGCCCGGCCGTCGGCTGCGCCGACGCCGAATTCCACGTCGTTGCCGTCGTAACCGGGGATCAACGTGTCGTCGAGCGGATCGAAGGCCATCTGGAACCCGTCGCCGTGGTACATTCCGCCGCCCAGGCCGGAATCGTGGTGCACGTCGTCGGTCACCTCGGCTGCGAAGTAGAGGTACTGATCGTCCCAGAGGAAGTAGCCGATGACGGTCAGGTCGTCGGGTCCGCGCCAACTCGGAATGACGATGTTCTCGCCCGCCACCAGCATCAGCGGCAGCGCCTTGTGCGCGCGCCACTCCGCGAGATCGCCGTCGACCGTGATCGGCGAAGCGGCCCGGCGGCAGAAGTAGTCACCGGTTCCGAACGACGAGGGGATGTCAGCCAGCAGCGGCGGAGACATCAGGATAGCCATGAGCAGTGCCAGGGTGGCCTTGATCGCTCTCGTACCAGTCATGAAGTGCTCCTTGAGTATATACGCAGGTGACATCGGCGCGGCCAGGCCGCGACAGGCAGAGACGCCAGTTGAAGATGAATTAATCTTCCGGATTCAAGGCGACGCGGTCCATCAAGACCCAGTACCATTGTTTGCCGATCAAAGGCTCCATTGGCAGGGCCTCAACGCTTCCATCCAGGTAGAGGGCGGTGATCAGGCCCCGGTGCCAATCGGTGTATCCGAAGACGCTGCGCTCGGTCAGGATCATCCGGTTCGGGTTGTCAGTGATTTTGTCCCGCTTTCCCGCCGCCAGATAGATGCCCCCGATATAGCTGTAGCCGCACGGCTTGGAGCACCAGCCATACCGCCAGTCATACACATTGCTCCAGGAGTCTTTCTCCGAACTGTCGTCGGCGGGACACCAGAAGTACTTCTGCTCATTGACATTCAGGTACTTCAGGCCAACGGTCAGACCGTGGGCGACCCACTTGTAGCGTCCTTCCGAAGGAATCCCATGATCGTTGCATATCCAGTCGTTGCCGTAGTACAGCATGCGGAGCGACGACGTGTATCTCGGCAGCCAGTCGTAGTGGTCAAGGGCGTACAGGTAGAGCGCCTTGCCCATTTCCCGTTCCTGGGTCTTACATTCCACGAGTCTCGCCGAGTTCCGGGCCTCGGCGAGAGCCGGCAGGAGGATCGCCACCAGTACGGCGATGATCGCGACGACGACCAGGAGTTCGATCAATGTAAATCCTCGTCTGTTCATAGCCGTGATCCGTGAAATCAGGTGGAGTTCACCAACCGTGGGACTCCCGCGTGCCGTAGCCCGATTCGACGCGGCCGTCACTGAAACCGAAGTGCGAGACCTGGCGATCGAACCGATAGTGATTGGGACAGAGCAGGAAATACCGATCAGGCGGAACTCTGTCCCATCGCGATTCCTGTTCCTCAGAGGGCATGCCCCCTCCCACGTAGACCGCATCGCCGACGTAGCGGGTGGCGTACGACCCTTGGGGTTCGGGCCACGGAACGTAGAAATACGTGATATTGCGCGGAGTCCCGGTTATATAGGGATCCCACCGCGTTTCCTTGCTGCATCCATCCTGAGACGGACAGAAGAAGACTCTGACGTCAGGGACCATCTCCTGGTACCAGAGGCGCGAATAGTTCACGAGGCAGTGCCAGGGGCTTGTCCCGGCATAGAAGAGGTAGCTGTTGGGCCAGTAGTACTCCCTTTCCGTGCTCCCGTCGGGCCGATACGTTCCGTAGTGGCCCGGCACGTTTGGGATGTGCGAGTTGTTGTCCGTGGCGGAGAACTCATATCCCGTAAGAAGCTGTTTCATGCCCGATTTGCAGACGACCTGCCGGGCGTTCTCTCTGGCCATGCTCAGCGCCGGCAGCAGGATCGCGACCAGCACGGCGATGATCGCCACAACGACCAGCAGTTCGATGAGGGTGAAGCCCTTGGCTCTCATGGGGTGTTCTCCTGTGTCTTCCGGGCGTCCCGCGTTCGGGGCGGGCCGGACGATCCGCGGATGAGCAATTCGGTGCGAACTCGTGTCATGGACGCGGAAGGCTTGCCCTCGATCCGGTCCACCAGGTTGTTCACCTCAGCGGTGCTGATTTCAGGGATGGGAATTCGCACCGTGGTCAGTGAGGGAATGCAGTAGCGGCCGATGGGCACGTCGTCCACGCCGGTGATGGTCAGATCGTCCGGGACACGAAGGCCGCATCCGTGGGCGGCGACCATGGCCCCAAAGGCCAGTTCGTCATTGCTGCTGACGACGGCTGTGATTTGCGGACAGCGGTTCAGTAGAGCCATCGTCGCCGACTCCGCCGCCTCCATCGAGACAAGATTCGCCACCATCCGGTCGTCACTGTGGGAAAGGCCTTTTTCGTCGATGAATCGCAATATCTGCTGGTGGCGTTCGGGGACGTCGGAGGGCAGGCCCATGATGAAGCCGAACTCGCGGTGGCCCAGAGAGTAGAGGTACTCCAGGAGGCGGGCAAAGGTCGTGCCGAGGTCGATGGCGATCGGACAAAGCTCCTCATAGCCGGGAATGATGCGAAGCGGGGTCGCCACCGGATATCCCTGGCGAGCCAGATCGGCAATGACCTCTTCGGACACCGTGGCGGTATGAACGAGCACGCCGTCGGCTTGGCCGTTGCTGAAGCTCTCGAGGTAGGTCCGCATTTTTTCGGGGTCGTCGCCGGTGATGCCGAGGGTCAGACGGTAGCCGCGTTTGGCGGCTGCCTCTTCGACGGCTTGGAGGTGGGCGGGGCAGAAATGGTCGGTCATGCGGCGGATCAGGACCCCGATGTTCATGGTCCGCCGGCTGGCCAGGGCCTGAGCGGCGTAGTGCGGGCGGTAGTTAAGTCGCTCAGCCGCCTCGAAGATGCGTCGGCGGACCGAGGCGCTGATGGGGCGCTGCCCGCTGAAGGCGTGGCTGACCGTACTCTTAGCCACCCCTACCGCCTGGGCCACCTGCTCGATGGTCACTCGATTACTGACGCCGTTCGCCTTGCCCATCCGGTCCTCGTCAAAGCGATTTGACACGTCATTACGGCTCTATTGTACCAAAAGCCGCAGGATTGTCAAACCGGTTTTACGGAAAACCGGTGTCCGCTTCACGGGCTTGCGGAAGGGTTCACCATGGGTTCCACCAGAACGGCTGGGCCATCGGGGGGGCGAACCGCCACCCGCCCACAAAGTAGAGAGGCTCGGCCTCATCCATCCTCATCGGCTTGGCGTGACCATCGACGAAGAAGAAGCTGCACTGGCCCCCGTGACGATATGACGGCCAGGAACCGTATTCGAATATCCGGTAGAGGCCGTCACCGAGAAGATCACTAAACTGCGACAGCGAGATGTCCCCGAGGAGTGCGCAGTCGGACGGCTGATCGACTTGTGAAGTTCGCACGAACTGATACCCTGGGCTCCAAGCCGAACCACCAGGGTATCCCAGCCAGGCGTTATACCCGATGTCCATGCTCCGCCAGCTGTAGTTGGTTCGCTGGACTGACGGACAGCGGATCAGTCCGCTGTTCACCGGCCAGGTCTTCTCTCCACCCAGCGGAAGGGTGCACCAGGGAAGGCCACCGCCGGTGTATCCATAGAACGTCCCGCCGACTTCACTTTGGGGGAAGAAGTCAGCGTACTCGTGGGCGTACTGGACTATCTGTAAGTTCAGTTGCCGCATCTGGTTGGCGCAGAGTACGGTCCGGGCCCGCTCACGGGCCTGGCTCAGGGCCGGCAGCAGGATCGAGACGAGCACGGCAATGATCGCCACGACGACCAGCAGTTCGATCAGCGTGAATCCGCGCGAGGCTCGGAAGAGTTTCATTTCCGGGCTCCTTATCAAAACCGATTGTAGCAAAAAGGGTTCATTTCGCCAACTCCGCCGTCACGCCGAGTACCAAAGGTATGGCATCCGAATTGGTGCTGACGAAGTCGATGGAGCGGATTTCCACCTCGGGTTTCAGGTTATCCCAGCGCATCAGGTAGACACACAAGGGCATGTGAATCTCATTGCGTCCCTGCCAGGCCAGTTCGGCTTTCGCCAGCGGAGCGGGCAAGTCCCACCAGCCGAGCAGATGCTCGCCGAAGACCACGTCGATGTCGGCGGCGGTGCCATCGGCATAGTTGACGCGGTAGGCCATGATGGCGGTCCCTTTGCCTTCAGCCCACGCGCAGCCGTGGAGGAAGTGAAGGCGACTGGCGTTGACGCCACAGACCAGGCCGTCGATCCGCTGCGGAACGCCGGGAGCGTGGTCTTCGCTACGCAGGACGATCAGCCTGTCGCCGACGTCGAACGGGACACCTTTGAACGTCACGCTCGGCCCCCGCGGGAACTGGGCCAGGTTATTCAGGCCGGCGGGGAATGTCGTCTCCGTGGAACCGCTCAGATCGGCTTCGAAGGCCTGGTTTGCCAAGCGATTGACTGAGAAGGCTTTATAGTCTCCGGCAGGTTTGGTCTGGCCGGCGTCGTCGCCGACCGACTCGAAGCACCCGCCCAGATTGGTCAGCAAGGCAGCGGCGTACTGGAAGCCGATCTGAGCCGCCAGGGGATCTTCCCAGCGGACCTGGTCGATCACAAGCCAGCCCTTGCCCAGGGCGATCCCGGCGAGGGCGACGGAGTTGGTTTTCAACTGGGCCTCCAGTTCGCTGGTGAAGGCGGCACACTCGGGCAGCGCCACAACAAGGACGTCGTCCGGCTCGATCCCGCCCAGTACGTTGTGGCAGATGGCGGTGACCGGCGTGGTCGCCGGGCCTTCGTTGCCGGTGCGCCACCAGAGTTCGAACTGCCCGATCCCGGAGACCAGCGGATCGCGGCTGCAGCGGGCGCACTGGAAGGGGTCGAGCGCGGTGACGGTCGGCTTGATCCCCGCAAGAGGTTCCAGGACGGAGACGCTGTCCGGACCGACCGATTTGACCAGCAGGTTGCCGCCCGATTCGACGAACTGCCGAAGGGGAACGAGCCAAGCCGGCGTGGCGGCCAGTTCCGCTGCGTCGGCAATGATGAGCTCAAATCCCGCCAGGTCGTCGGCCGGCGAGGTTACGGGTTTGGAGATCAGCCGCATGGTGGAGAGCACAGCGGGAATCGTTGAGTCCTTGCCGGCGATCAGGCCGGTGGCCCTCGTTTCGGGTATGGGCGAAGCCAGAAAGTCGAGAGCGTTCTGCAGGATCAGCCGTGCGACTGGTTCGGTTATCAGCTTTTCGGCTATGAGAAGCTGACAGACGATCAGCCGTCCCGCGCCGTGGCGGACTTCCAGAAGCGGCGACCAGCGCAGACCGATCGGATCGCCCGCCTCAACGAGCACCCGTGCGTTGGCGTGCGAAGGTTTCACATAGGCGGCTTTGGCCACCCAGTGATCGGGCCCCCACCATCGCAGGTCGTTATCCTTCACTCCGCTGAGCACCGGATGGTCCGGCCGCCGGACGAATGCCATCGTGGCCCGGCTATCCTGGAGTTCCATGGGGCAACCGGGGATGGAGAGTCCCGGCGGCGACTGGTTGAGGACCAGCGCGCGTCCGCCCTTCTCGATGAAGGCTGAGAACGCCTTGGCGTCCAAGGCGTCGGTCGGACCCGCGACGATCAGGAGGTCGACGTCGCCTTCCGGAACCGCTGCGACGGATGCGAATTCCAAGCCCAATGCTCGGAGGTTCTTCTCGGTTTCCTCGCCGGTCCCCATCACAGCGATCTTCACGCCCGTCGGCGCCTCAAGATGCGAATCTGGAAACACGTTGACCGGACGCTGCGTGGCGTACAGCGTCTGGTCGCCAGCCCCGACGGCGGTCTTGAGCAGATAGTCCGTCCGCGTCTCGACCTTTGGCGCGTCAAAGGCGATCACGACATCCTTGATGGTCCCAGCGGACATCGGGTGTTCGGACGCCCCTTCCAGAACCACTGTGCCATCGTCGGCCCTGACCAGTTGCCATTTGAGTGTCAGTGTCTGCGGATACCAGACCTCATTGGCCAGACCGTAGGCCACCTCGACCTTCGCGCCCGCGAAGAAGTTCTGATTGTAATTCTTCGCCAGCGGGGCTACGGGCGGGCAGATATCGTGGGCGGACGGCTTGATACACGGATCGGCGGGATTGATCACGGCGATGCCCATCAGCCGCTGGGCGTCGGTCACGACGCGTCCCACTTCGTTGAAGACCCGGCTGTCGCGGAAGTTCGGACCGGCCAGGTAATAGTCCTCACCACCGTAGGCGGCGTAGGCGCCTAACGGACCGCGAAACGATGGGTTCAGATCCTCGCCGACGATGATCGGCTTGTCGCGCCGGCCAGGCGTTTCGGAGCTTCCGAAATGGGGATTGTCGGCCAGCCAGTAGCAGTCGTTCGGCAGGCACCATCGGGCCCCGAGATTGTTAGGATAGTGCCAGTTGCGGAAGGGCGAGAGGCCCCAGGCGTCGTCGCCGCTGGCGTATTCAATAAAGGTCGCCGGATCGACGGCTTTGACCATCGCGTGGACCTTCTTGAACTCCTTGGTCAGGATCCAGTCCGACTCCTTCCACTCGTACATCGGAATCGATTCGTTGGCAATGCTGTACGAGAAGATGCAGGGATGGTTGCGACAGAATTTGGCCGTCCGCACCCAGTTCTCGGCGAACAGCGTCCAGAAGCGCTCGTCGTCGATCGCGTAGTGGAACGGCAGCCACATGTCGCCTTCCTGGGTAATGAGCATGCCCTCTTCGTCAGCAAGGTCCAGCAAATCCTTCCATACAGCCATCGAATGCCAGCGAAGATTGTTGACGCCCCAAGACTTCCGTTCCCTGATATACTGTCGCACCCGTTCGCGAGCGGGGTTGATCCACAGGATGCCCTCGCTCGTCCGCCGGACGGGGGCCCGGACGCCGTTGAACACGACGTGCGTTCCTTCGACCCAGAACTCACGGAAACCAAACCGGGTGAGCAGCTCATCGACGACGGTGCCGTCGAAGATCAGTTGCGTCTTGAGATGGTAGAGGTAAGGGTCATGAGGGAACCACAGATGCGGGTCGGCCCACGGCTGGACCGCGTCGATCGTCTCGGTTTGACCTGGAGCGACCGCAACGGGCGCATCGTCGAAGGTCAGGACCTGGTCGCCCTCTTTGGAAACGACTAAGTTCCTTACGGTCAGCTCGGCTGGCTTGTCGGATTTGTTGACGATCTCCAGCGACGCCTTGAGGGCCTTCCGGCGGAACGACGGCTGGACGAACACGTCGGCGACGTGAACGGCGGGACCGGTGCGCAATTCCACGTCGAACCAGATTCCGGCCTGGCCGGGACCGGTCGCCCAGACGTTGGGCAATCGGTAAGGCTCACCGCCGTTGGTCGCGCCGCCGCAGCCGCTGGCGGTCTCGACGCCGACCAGAATCTCGTTGGTCTCGCCGAATTGGATGGCGTCGGTGATGTCCACCGCCCACGGACTGAACACCAGGTAGTTCTCGCTGAGGTATTGCCCGTTCACGAACACCTGCGAGTGGATGCCGACGCCATGAAAATAAACCTGAATTCGCCGCCCGCGATCCTCGGCGGGAATGTCAACCCGCCTGCGATACCAGCCGCGGTCTTTGCCAGCCTCCGCGACCGGTTTTCCGCCGAAAAGCTCGGGAACCGTCACCGTCCGCCATGAGGCCTCATCGACGTCCGGCGGAATGAGTTTCGGGCCGTCCTGAATTGTGAACTCCCATTCGCCGTTGAGGCTCGCCTGTTGCCGGGGCGTATCAGTCGTCTCCGCCGAGGCGGCAACGGCCGAAATGGAACAGAGCAGCACCATCGACAGACACATGGACTTGCATGACCGACGCTTTCTCATAGATCACTGACCTCACTTGAATTGTCGTTCGAAGATGCGTGTCAAAGCCCTTCCAGATCCAGGACCAACTCATGGGCGCGGGGTGCGCCGAATTTGTGTTCCGCATCCCGCTGCCGGGTTTCTTCGATCCTTGTGAGCATATCCATGGTCAACGGACCGGAGACCGACCAGTCCAGATCGGTCGTCAATTCGAGTCGATCACCCGGCTTGAGCCGCATCGGGACGGCCGTCCGGATCGAGCCGCGCCAGTCCTTCCAGCTTGCGTCGCTGGCAAAGGCACCGAGACGGATCGGTATCAGCGAGTCGATCAAGGGCAGTTCACGGCCGTTAAGCTTCAGATGATAACCAGCCATCATATCGGTCGGGCCGGCGTTTCCGGTCCGGACGCTCAGGGTGATCCAGTAGCGTCCGGAGGAGATGAACTCGAGCTTCCAGATGATCCGATCGTTGCGGTGAAACGCGATTGATGAACTGCTCTCCTGGCGTTTCCCGTCTTTCAGATAGGCTGCCGAGGCGGGAGAGATCGCGGTTCGCATGGTGTCGCTGATCGCGGTGATTCCCGCGACGACCATGTCGCCGCGCAAGGTCAGTCGTTTCACCGGCTTGTCCGGGTCCGGCGAGGACCAGACAAGCAGGTGCATCGAGGCCTTCCTATCGCCGCTTTGCCAGACGGGCTCGCCTCCCTCGGCCGGAGTCACCGGAACGGCGATTCGACTGCCGTCGGTGAATTCGAGGGTGAATTGGCCCGTCGGCCGGTCGGGTGCGCCGGGCGCGAAGAGAAACGCGATCCTCTGGACTAGAGTCGCTTTCAGATCGATGGCCTTCGGGTTCCGATCGTCGCACGAGACGGCGGTGAGGAAGAAGGGGATACCGCCGAATTCCTTACGGTCAACGATCGGCGTGCCGATCTGGCTGGTCCTGGGATCGGCGGCGGTGGTCAGCAGTTCCTTCAGCGGATCGGTGACGCTCGCCGGCGTGTCCTTGCCGAGTGAGGAGAGGTCGATCGGCCGGTGGAATTCGGCCGGTGTGTACGCCTGGCGGGTGTTGAGGGCGACGTTGAGGTGGGTCATCAGCGGGCTGAGGATTTGGCGGTTGTTCTGCCAGTTGATCTGGTCGATCAGAATGCGGCCTTTACCTTTGTCGATGAGGACCAGACCGGCCGGAACGGTCAGCCGCCGCCCGCCGGCTTGGGCGAATCCTTCGACCACGTAATCGGCGATCCCGCTCCAGGTCAGTTCCCGCTGGCCGATCCCGTCCAGCAGCGCCGGTGTGCCGGCCCGGATCAACTGGTCGGGTGGGATGGTCGCGAAGCCTTCCTCCGTCCCGGCCCCGTCGGTTTTCTTCATTTCGATCGCTCCGACCAGAGGCTGGTAGTCGGGCAGCGTTTCGGGAGTCAGGCGATGGAGCCAGACGGTTCCTCCGGACTCCGCAAAGCTCTTGAGTCGGCCCACGGTCGCCGCATTGAGCTTGCCGCTCGCATCCACCAGGACCACACCGGCCTGCCGGCCTTCATCGAGCACCTCGATCGTCGCTCCCAGTCCCTTGAACATGGCGGCCGTTTTCGGATCCATGTTGTCGAGGACGTACAACGGCTGCAGATCGGGAAGCGGAGTGTCGGCGTAGCTCAAGACGTTTTGGACCAGGTGGCGGACCGCCGGTTCATCCAGGTTTTCCGCGACGGCTAACTGGCAGAGAATGTAGCTCCCGCGTCCGCGCCGGACTTCCGCCATCGGCGCGTACTCCAAGCCGCCCGTCGATCCGCTTTCGACCAGGACGATGGAATTGGCCATGTCGGGCTTCAGGAAGGCGCCGCTGCGGACGACCCAGTTCTCCAGCCCCCATCCGGCGAAGTCGCAATCCCGCATGCCGCGCAGGACCGGGTGGTTGGCCGCTCGAACAAACGCGAACGTATGCTCATATCCTTCGTCCAGGGGCAAATTGGCGGGCAGGAATTTGCTCTGTGGCCCTTGCGCCATGACGAACACCTTGCCGCCCTGTTCCACGTAACGATCCAGGGCGTTGCGATCGTCCCGGCTCAGGGCGGCTCCGGCGTCCGGTGCGACGATCAGCATGGCAGCCGATGGGTCAAACGCTTTGGCGTTGCCGATTGCTGTGACGCCCTCGATCCGGCCCAGTTCATCGGCCCGATGGTCCGGGTCCAGCAGAAGAGTCCCCGCCTTGGCGACCAGCGGCCGGTCGGGAAAGACGGTGGCTGCGTGGCGACGGTTGAAAAGCGTCTTGCCGCCTTCGTCGATCACCTCCAGGACCAATTCCGCCGGCGTCGCCGCATCGACCGAAGGGGCGCCGACTTTGACGGTGACCAGCGGCCGTTCGCCTCCAACCAGATTCAGCTTCATCGCGGCAATCTGGGGCTCGTTCCCCTCCACGTCCAGGTAGACCCGAACGGTGACGTTGCGATCCGCGAAAACGTCGTAGAGGACGTTCAGCGGGACGTCGCGGACGCTTCCTCCCGTAAACCCTCGCGGCAGATGCTTGGCGGTGACCAGAACCGCGGGCATCAGACCCCAAGTCTCCTCGCGGAAGAACCACGGGTTCATCCCGGCCACGCCGTGAAGCCGATAGGCGTCACAGAACATGGCAACGGTTTTTCGCATGTACGGGTTGTGGTTGTCCTGGCCGACGTTGTAGGCTTTGACGTCCGAACACACCGGCGGCATCAGGCCGCGGTCGCCGACGATCTGGACGTGCTGCCGGCCGACCATGCCCTCGGACATCATGAATTCGCCGAGGATCACCGGCTTGTCGCCCAGGTTGAAGAACGCATGGTTCGGCAGAGGCCACCGGGCGTCCCAGTCCTGCGGATAGTGCAGGCCGCGGGTATCGGCCGTCCCGGCCGCGTCATCGTCGGAATCGTAACACAACGGACGGGTCGGGTCCACCGCCTTGATGTCCCGACTCATATCCGGAAAATGCTCGGGAAAGAGGGCGGGGTAGATGCCGGAGATGTTGATATACGCCCATTCGTTTTCGGGGCTGTACATGATGACCGACGGGTGGTTGCGGTAGAGCGTCGCCAGGCCCTGAAGATGCGTCTTGACGTTTTGCCAGTACGTCTCGTTCTCCATGGCGAAATCTCTGACGTTGTTGTACAAACCTCCTTCGATCACCACCAACATGCCCATTTCGTCGGCGATGTCCACGCAGTACTCCGGCGGCGGCTCCATGTGGAATCGCAGCGAGTTGTATTCCTTGTTCAGCAGGTCGGAGAACAGGAGGCCCATTTTCTCCGGAACGACCGCGCCGCACCATCGAACGATTTCGCTGTATCGGCGAAGCCAGGCATCCTTCCCGTTTAGTTTCAGGACGGGTCCCTGGCACCAGATTTCCCGAAATCCGAATCGCAGGTCCGCCCGATCCGATACGGTTCCCGCGACGGCCAGTTCACTTCGCAGGCGATAGAGAAATGGATCGTGCGGCCACCAGAGATGCGGGTCCGCCCACGGCTCTTCGGCGTCCACCGTCTTCGTTTCGCCCGGCTGGATCACGACCTTCGACGGCTTGAGGGTCTTGGCGGGCCGGTCATCATCCATGACCGTCGTCCGCAGCTCGACTTCGACTGGAGAGGAAGAGCCGTTGGTGATCCACGTGGTCACCGCAATGCTCTTTTCCCGAACGCTGGTTCGGACGAACCGGTCCAAGATGAATACCTCGGGTCGCGCGTACAGGCGGACGTCGTAGCATCCCGTACCTTCGCTGACGGCGTATGGCTGAAGGGCCTGGCCCTTGCCGTCTTTCCCGTCCCGTTTCGCCCTCGAGACGCGGACCATGACCACGTTTTCGCCGTCGATTTTCACCGCATCCGTGACATCCATCTCGAACGGAACAAAGGAGTCGGCGCTTTCGCCAACGCTCCGGCCGTTGACGAACACGGTCGCGTTGAGGCCGATCGCCTCGAATCGCAAGGCCAGACGCGACCCCTGCATGGCCGGCGGAACGGAAAACGTCCTGGAGAACCAGAGATACCGGTCAAAAGCCATTCCGAAGGGCTGAGGAACGGTGATGTCCTTCCAGCCTTCCTTTTCGGCCGGCGGGTAGTCCGGTTTTTCCGTGGCCAGCGTCTTCCATGAACCGTTCAGACTCATTTCTTTCCGCAAACCGGAAACGCAGTCCAACTGCGGAAAGAACCGCATCTCCCGCTGCGTGCCCGTCGCGGGATCGGTGAAGGTCACAGTGAGCCGATGCCGCTTGGGCGACGTGACGGGAAAGGTGAAGACTTTTGTTTCGGCTTGGTCTTTGGCCAGTTCGAGGCGGCCCGAGAATTCTTCGAGCATCTTGCCGTAGTGATCCATCAAGACGCCCTGCATCTCCATCTGCACCGGCTGGCCCGTCCAGTTGCTAATCGTCAGACGGCACCCGCCGATGCCGCTATCCGGGTCGGTGGGAATGACTCCAACCCCTGCATGAAGTTGGTCGGCGTTGAACGGAAAGCTCGGGTTCCGGTCACGGGCTCGCCATGCCTTGATTTGATCCGCACATTCCGCGATCTCCGTGGGAGTCTGCGCCCGCCAGATCGCTTCTTCCGGCGTTTCTCCGGACGCCGGCGAACACCAGCCGCAAACCACAAACCATGCGGCCATAGCACAACCGAAAGTTCTAGCCATGGGAGACCTCACCAACAACCTCTTCTTCCGTTTACCTTCATCCGTCAACGCAGAAAAACAGGATCCCGAGTCACGCTTTGTCACCATAAGCTTCGTCCGAACGGCAGCGCCATCGGACCGGCCCAGTTCCACAGTCCATCTCTCGAATAGAGCGGCTGAATGCCCACGTCGTAGGATTGCCCGTGGCCATCCACGAAGAAGAAATTCGCCCTATGGTTGTGGCGATAGGCGGGAAACATGATGCCGTTGGAGCTGCTGGTATCGAAGACAAAGAAGGTGCGGACCTTGTTGATCATGTCCTCTTGATAGTAGGCCGGATCAGGTCCGGGAATGTCGGCGAACGTGGCGCACATGTCCGGCTGTTCCACCTGGTGAGTCCTGACGTATTCGTATCTGGACCACATCGGCGACCCGGCGTATCCCAGCCAGGCGTTGAGGCCGTAGTCGATGGACATATCCCAGTAGGTGTTGGCCGGTCTGCGAACCGTCGGGCACTTGAGCATCGGCAGGTGCAGATCCCACTGCGTGTAGTAGCCGTAGTGCTCGACGTACCACGAACCCCAGTCCATGACTCCGGGTGGATTCCAGGGGTACTGAACGAAATCCCGGTAGCGGTAGAAGTACTCGTTGGCCTCCTGGTTGTACTTGAGCATCTCCAGGCTCCAGAACCGAAGATTGGCCATGCACTGGATTCCTCTTGCGCTTTCCCGCGCGCTCTGCAGCGCGGGCAGCAGTATGGCGACCAGCACGGCGATGATGGCCACGACGACCAGGAGCTCGATGAGGGTGAATCCCGCCGACCTGTGGCCGGCTGCGCACCCCGAAGGAACGTATCGTCCGTGAGCCTTTGGTTTTGCGATCCTCATGGATCGTGTCTCCTTTCTTGGGACACCGACGGCGGGACCGCCGTCTCGCCGGGGATCAGCCGTCCAGGGATCGGTTCGATGCGGTCCGGCGCCGGATGACCAGCGATCATGTCCAGCAGGATTTCTACCGCTTTGGCGGCCATGAGGGTTTCGGGAATCTCGACTGAGGTCATCGGGTGCTCGTAGTAGGTGCTGAGTTCCCAGGCTGACGCGCTGTGAGCAACGGACAGGTCCGTCGGCACTCGGAGTCCCCTCCCCGCCGCGATAAACATGATGATGTCGCGGATGGTTCGGTCGTAGCAGACCACGGCCGTCACCGCCGGCTGCGGATCGAAGAGCCGCGTCGCGCTCGTCGTGACCGGAACCAATCGGTTGGTCAGAATCACGTTCGACTCGTCCAGTCCCGCTTCGCGAACGGCGGCGAGGAACCCCTCGTACCGGCCCGTGGCCGACAGGTGCCCCGAATCCGGCCCCACGTAGGCGATTCGTCGATGTCCCATGGCGACCAGGTGCCTGGTGAGCTCTCGTCCGCCGACCCGCTCATCCGGCACAACACATGGGAGATCCGGCTCGGGGTTTCGGTTGACCCAGACCAGCGGGACCCGCATCTCGGCCAGTCGCTGATCCACGTGGCGAGGCACAAACCCCGACCCCGCCACTCCGAGAATCCCATCCACCGCCAGTTCCGAGAAGAGACGGGGCGGCTCGATGAACTCGCCCGACGGGTCTTGCAGATGGAACGGCTCAACGACCAGCGAATAGTTCCGCTCCGCCAACTCATCGGCGGCTGTGGTCAGGTAGCTCAGGATGTTCGGGTGAGTGGTCGTTTCCTTGGGACCGAAGCGGGTGACCACACAGGCGATACGCAGGAAACGCCCCCTTCGGACGGCCCGGGCGGCGGCATTGGGCCGGAAGCCGAGACGCTTGGCGATCCGGCGGATCTCAGCCGCCCGCCGGGCCGAGCTTCGCCAGACTTCCTTGTTCTTGCCGTTCAGGACGCGAGAGACGGTATCAATCGATACTCCCGCCTCCTCGGCAATCTCACGCAGAGTCGCCATTGGCACTTAACCCTCTACATAGCAATTGCTTAGACTACTTCGTATCGATACGAGTTTCGTAACGTTCCGATATTAAGCATACCAACCGATTTCCGACCAGTCAATCCCCTTCCGGAGTGAAACAGCGAAGAAAACTCTCGCACGTCGCGGGCCCAGCGGCTAAGTTCGGATTGGCAGAACGGATAGGAGCAAGCGAGATTCAAGGAGAGCGACGTGGCGGAGAAGTTGGCGGACAGGCGGGTGCTGGTGACGGGCGGGGCGGCGGGGATCGGGCGGGCCACGGTGCTCGAATTGGCCGAGCGACAGGCGGTGATCGGTATTCACTACTGCCGGTCGGATGGTCCGGCACGAGAGCTCAAGGAGGAACTGTCCGGGCGGAAGATCAAGGCTGAGATATTCCAAGCCGATCTGACCAAGCCGGACGAGGCCGGCAAGCTGGTCAAAGAGTTCGCCGGCTGGGCGGGCGGGATCGATTGCCTGATCAACAATGCCGGTGACATCGTCGGCCGTAAGGTCATGGACGAGATGGACCGCGAGTTCTTCCGCTACGTGATGGAACTGAACGTCGACAGCGCCGCGATGGTGACGCGGGCCGCCCTCCCCTATCTTCGCCAATCGGCCAAACAGGGCGGGGCCAGCGTGGTTAACATGTCGTCCCTGGCGGGCCGGACCGGGGCGGGGCTGGGCTCGATCGCCTACTCCACGTCGAAGGGCGCGGTGATCACGATGACCCGCGGCATGGCCCGGGAGCTGGGGCCGGAGGGCATCCGGGTCAACGCGGTCGCGCCGGGGCTGGTCCTGGGCACCCACTTCCATAGCGCTCACACGCCCAAGCCGATGCAGGAGAAGATCATCGACGGCATTCCGCTTAAGCAGGCGGGCCGACCGGAGGACATCGCCCGGGCGATCGTGTTTCTGGCCAGCGAGTACGACGGCTTCATCAACGGGGCGATTCTGGACATCAACGGCGGCGCGTGGTAGGCCGGGCCGTCCTCGGCAAAAACGAAACGTGCCCGGAACATGGCGGCTCCGGGCACGATGGAATGTCTTGAACCGCAGGCCTACTGACCAGCGTCCGGCTCAACCGGTTCGACTGGACCGCCGGCGCCCGGGCCTCCCATCATTCCCTCAGCCGCCGCCGCGGCGGACTCGGCGAGCGGAACGATCTGCTGAATGACCTCCATAGGCACCACAAGCCGACCTTGGACCATGGTGTCGGTGACCGTCTTGGCGAAGGCGATCAGCGGCATCTCGCCCTGCGGGGCCGGAGCGGTCTCGGTGCCCGCCTGGCCGCCCATCATGACCATCATCTGCTGGAACCCGGCGATCATGTTGATGATCTTGCCCAGATCAAGATAGCCGACTGCGAGCTGCTTGTCGAAGAGCTGCTTGCGGGCCTGCTGGACCTTGGGCATCTGGGCCACGGCGGTCGAGCCGCTCTTGGCGGCTTCGATCAGCTGCTGTAAGGAGGCGTCATCGCCTCCAATGTCGAGCACCACGAGGTTGTCGGAGACCTTGGCGATGCGGGTGGCGATCTGCCCATTGGCGGCGCCGAAGGCCATGCCCAGGAACATGTTGATCTGCTGGGCCATCTGCGGGTCGGCGCCCGGCATGGCCATGAGCGAGTTGAGATCCATCACGTAACGATCGACCGGAACACCGCCGACGGTGGCCACGTTCTGCTCATAGCGTACGTTCGGCGTAATCATCTGACCGTCGGGCCCCGGGATCTTAGCCTGGGCCATCAGTCCGACCGCCTGCCGCATCTTTTCGATGTACTGGCCGGCGTCGGCAGTTTCGACGACCCAATCCACGCCCAGCATGCCCGTTCCCGGCGAAGGCATTTTCATTGAGACCATCGCGGCCACGCCCTTGGCCATCAGGAAACTGTCTTTGCTCAACTGGACGTACTGCTGGGCCAGTTCCGGCGGAAGGCCCATCGCGCCGCTCATTTCGAACATGGCGTTGTAGAACTTGATGAGCTTCGGTTCCCAGCGGTAACCCATCGCGAAGAAGAAGTCCTTGGCCGGCAGCCCCTTGAGTTCGGTGGTCTCGGTGGGTTTCTGCTCGGCGATCATGGCGGCGATTTCCGTGCCCGGTTTGAACCCCATCAGGTAGGTAACGGAGATGGTCTGCGGTTCGAGAGAGAAGCCCACCTCGTAGCTGGTCGCCTGGTCAAGCAGGTCGGCCAGGCCGGTGACCATTTTGCTCATCGCCTGCATGGCCTGGACCTGCGGGTTTTGCGGCATGCCCGCCTGGTCCATCGGCGGTTCGCCGCCCGGCCCCATTCCGCCCGGCATCCCCATCATGCCCGGCCCCATCATGGTGGCGAGCATCAGGTACGGCTTGATCATCTCGCTGATCGGCGGCAGATTAGCGCGGAAGTAAATGTCGCTTTTGTCCAGGAGCGAAGCGGAGTCCTTGCCGAGCACCGAGGCAAGGTCCTGCTTGCTCGTCAGGACCGACTTGACCAGTTCCTCGGTCGGAGCGGCCAGCAGATAGCCGCCCTTCCTGGCGAAGAACAGCTTTTTGAACTCGGGATTCTCGCCGGTCATGATGCCGGGTGTCTCGGTCGGCTTGGCCTGGACCATGTTGGAGACGGCTTGGTAATCCTTGATGGGCAGCAGTACCGCCAGCGGCTGATCGCCGAAGACCGTACGGTTCATGACCACGAGAATCGTCGGCTGATCGGCGGCGATCCCCGCCCCCATGCCGAGCCGCTTGACCCACTCAGATTCGATGTTCAGCGGCTCCTTGTTCAGAGCCTTGGCGTAGGCATCGACCTGGGTGCTGATCTTCGAAACGTCGTCAATGACCACAACCAACCAGGCGTCGGCAGGCACCAAGGAGAGCGGATTCGACAGGGCGGCCTCCGGCGCGGTCGGGGCAGCTTCCTGGGCAACGGCAACACCAGCCAATAGGATTGCTGAGGCCAGTACAACACTGAAGAAACGTCCATCAAGTTGCATTGACATTTATGAACTCCCTTTACTGAGTTTAGATGGATTTTCTGGAATTCCCACGCAGCCTGTACGGGTGAAGACTATACTGCCGCCCTACTATCCGGTCAAGGCGAATCTCACTATTCCTTATATTAAACGACATCATTCCATCAGGATCCTGGCTCACAACACATGATCTCCGATAGATACGACGAAGCGAGCGGGGGTTTATGCATTGCGATTTCTCGAAATTGCGATAAAATCCCACTCATTGACCTTTGCCGGATGGTTTTTCCCCAAGACTCATATGAATTACTTGGATCGGGAAAACGCATATGGTGCATAAATCGGGAAAGCGCATTACTTTCATCTTCTCGCCTGGCGCGCACGTCCAATACGCCTCGCTGATCGGCGATTTCAACGGCTGGGACATCAACTCGGACCCGATGAAGCCGTTACCGGACGGATCGTTTCAGAAGGTCAAGAACCTTGCTCCCGGCCGGTACGAGTACAAGTTCTACGCCGATGGCATATTCTGGAATGACGCCGAGGGCGAGGCCCAGACGCTCAATCCATTCGGCACGCTGAACTCAGTGGTGACCATCAACGGCCAGGCTTCCTAGCCATTCTCCTCCTCCGAACGCGGATTCTCTTTGTGAAAGTCCGATAATCCCGCCTTCGTTGCCCTGCCGCACTTTTCTCATAACCAATTGCCTATCAGAACTTTATGCCATTACATGATTGAGACATTTACCTAACAGTAACCCCTTGACAAACCTGCTCGAAACATTCGATAATACTCGTAGGAGTAGACAGTTATGGCTAGAGTGGTGCTAAACGAAGCCCGATACGACGTCATGGGGCCCCTCGTGCGGCAGTTGCGTTTCGCCCCACCGCAGGCCCTGTTGGAGCAGAGCTACCGGGCGGAGCGGCTTGCCCGTCTGGTCGACCCGACCAGGGAGTACCCAGCCGATTTCGTGTGCTTTAAGATCACCGAGTATCGCCCGAAGGGACTGCCGGCTCAGACGATGAAAGGCGAGGCACTGCTGGCGGATCTGGCCCGGTTCATCCGGGAGGTCAGCGAGCAGGCGATTGTCGGAGCCGATCAGCTTCCGGAAGAGGCGATGGCGGTCGATGCGCTGGCTGGGGAAACGGATGTCTCAGTCAAGACGCTGCAGCGGTGGTCGAGATTCGGCCTGGCCCAGCGGATGGTCAGCGGCGGCGATGGCCGGAAGGTCAGGGTGATCCTGCGAGGCACGTGGGAGTGGTTCATTGGGCGGCACGAGAAACTGGTGTCACGGGCGGCGGCGTTTTCGCGGCTGACCGTCGGTCAGCGTCGCCGGGTGGTTCACGAGGCGAGGCGGCTGTTTGTTGAGGAACGGCTGAGCCGGCACCAGATCGAGCGTCGTCTGGCCGAGCGGATGGGCCGGGCGCCCGAGACGATCCGGTACATCCTCAAGCGGCACGAGGCCACGGCGGAGCCCGACCAGAGGATATTTCCAGCCAGACGGCCCATCAGCCAGGACGACAGGGACCGGATCTGGCAGATGTTTTTGCGAGGCATTCCAGTCCAGCAGCTTGCCCACATCCACGGCCGCAGCGAATCGAGCGTCTACCGGATCGTCCACGAGGCAAGACAGGCCTACTGGTTTGGCCGGTCGATCGATTACATGTACAGTCCCGAGTTTGACGTACCGGGGGCGGGCGAGACGATCTTCGGAGCGGTTGAAGAGCAGATTGACACTCAGGAGCCCCACCGGCGGGGCGAGGTGCTATCGGCCCGTCAGGAACGATCGCTGTTTCGGGCCTACAACTTCAGCAAATGGCGTCAGTCGGAGGTAATCCGGCTGTATCAGGGACAGAAGGCGGTGCCGGCTGAGGTGCTGGACGAGTTGGACGACCTGGAGCGGCAGAGCCGGGCGCTGAACCGGCGGCTGGTGGTGGCCAACCAGGCCCTGGTGATCGACATCGCCCGACGTCACATCCAGAACGGGATCACCCTGGACGAGTTGGCGAGCGAAGGCATGATGCCGCTGTTGAAGGCGGTCGAGAAGTTCGACTACACCAGAGGGTACAAGTTCAGCACCTATGCGTCGTGGGCGATCATGAAGCACTTCGCCCGAGTGGTGCCGGAGGAGGGCCGGCAGATCAAGGGTCTGGTTTCGTATTCGGATGAGGGATTTGAAGGGCTGATGCCCGAGGCGGCGGAAGTGGATGAGGAGGCGGCTTTTCACCGCAGCCGCGCCGTGCAGCGGGCGCTCGACCAACTCGACGCTCGTGAGAAGAGCATTCTGACCAGCCGCTTCAGCCTGGATCGCAAGGGCGAGCCTATGAGTTTGGCTGAATTGGGCAAGACGCTGGGGGTCTCGAAGGAGCGGGTCCGCCAGATCGAGGCCAAGGCGATGGAGAAGATGCAGGTGCTGCTTGAGGGGGAAGCGGGCCGCGGTTTCGGAAGCGACAGGGCAAATCGTCAAGACGGTTGACCTCCGCGG
>JAAYCJ010000026.1 GCA_012729815.1 Phycisphaerae bacterium
AGCCTCCGACAGATGGCCCAGCAAATGAACGTCGCCGTCAGCACCGTCTCCCGCGCGCTGGCTGGTGATCGGGGGGTTGGGGCGAAGCGGGCGGGGGAGATTCGGCGGTTGGCCCGGAGTCTGGGTTATCGGCCGCGGCCGCTGCGGCGGAAGCGTGCTGATGCGATTGCGCTGCTGATCGCGACGCCCAAGCCGGGGGTGGCGGATGATATTTTCCAGCAGATGGTGATATCGCAGGTGGAGCGTTGCGCGTCGGCCCAGGGGCGGCACGTCCACGTGGAGTTCACGTCGCGCGAGGAGTCGGCGGCGGCGCCGGCCGTGCTGGCTGAGAACAGGGTTGATGGGGTTGTTCTTACCGGTCATCCATCGGCTGATCTGTGTTGGCGGCTGCGGGATAGTGAGACGCCGGTGGTGGTGATTGAGGATCACGTCGAGCGGACCGGGTGCAGCAGCGTCATGACCGACTTCGGGCCCGGCGTTGCCGAAGCCATTGGGCGCCTTGGTGATCTGGGCCACGAGCGGATCGGCCTAGTCATCAGCCGGCGCGAGTATCCATCGATCGCCAGACGGTACCATGCCTACGTAGAGACTTTGCGGGCGATCGGAATCGCTGCGGATCCGGAATGGGTGATCGAGAATGTCGAGCCGACGGTCGCGGGAGGGCGGACCGCCGTCCAGCTCTACCTTGAACGTCGCGACCCGCCGACCGCGATCCTGTTCGGCAACGATTGGATGGCTTTGGGCGGACTGAATGAATTGCTGAGGCGAGGCTATCATGTGCCGCGGGATATCAGCCTGGTCGGGCACGACAACATCAGCATCTGTGAGGAACTCTCGCCGGCGTTGACCAGCGTGGACGGCCGGGTGGCCGAACTGGTCGGCGAGGCGATGGAACTTCTGGAGCAGCAGATCGCCGGCGAATCGGGCGAACCGGTCCAGCGGAACGTCGAAGGGTACCTCGTGTGGCGCGAAAGCTGCGGCGAGAACAGGAAGGTGCTCAATGGCTCTGCGTAGGAAGCGTGCGTCTCAGCGGGCAGTGCGTGGATTCACTTTGATCGAGCTGCTCGTGGTCGTTGCCATCATCGCCGTGTTGGTGGCGATCCTGCTGCCGGCGCTGCAGGCGGCGCGGGAGCAGGCGCGGGCTGTGGCCTGTTCCAGCAATCTCCGGCAGATCGGCCAGGGGCTGGAGTGGGCGATCGAGGACGGTCCGCCGGGATTGACACCCGGTTATTTTCCCTACGCTTACTGGTGGCCGAACTGGTCGGGTACCGTTGCACGGGCGATGGGACTTGGCGAAGAGTATGTCGCACTTCTCGGTCAGGGCTCGACGATTGCTCCGCCGGTGTCGCAGGCGCCAAATGGTCCAAGAGTGTTCCTCTGCCCGACCGCGGATCCGACGGTTGCGGGCTGGTGTCTCCAGCGACTCTCCTATGGCTACAACTATGTCAGTCTCGGAAAACATGAACATGGGGATGGCTGGTCGGCGGTGGTGAAGCAGTCAAGCATTCGGTATCCTTCGCACATGGCCGGTGTCTGCGACTCCGATGAGAACACGAGCCATGACGGATTAGTCCACCAAGGTCCCTATCCTCCGGGAGACCGTCACAACGGCGGCTGCAACCTCCTGTTTTTGGACTGGCACGTGGAGTGGAAGAGCTACGAAGAGGTAGGGCCAGGCTACAATCTCTACTTCTACCGACCCTACCATGAGTGATTGAGTGGATTCTGGACGGAACGGCACTGACCGAGACGAAGGAATGCGGAGCCTACAAATTCACGGCCAGGACGGCCGTGCCACTTGTCTGCGGAGGAATTTCATGCGGTTGATCATTTTGGCGGTAGTGTTGGTCGGCGGTGCGGTCGCTGATGCGGCGGTGTTGCGGGAGGAGGGGTTTGAGGGGGCGTTGGAGGGTTGGCATGGCATCGAGAATGCCGTCGCGGTGACGTCCGATCAGGCTCATGCCGGTGAAAAGTCGCTGCAGTTCGACCTGTCGGGCGGACAGAGCGGGGCGGTGTTTATCGGCGTGGGGCTTCCGGCGGCCGAAGAGCCGCGGGCTCGGCTGGTGCGGGTGTCGCTCTGGTCGCGGGCGGACGGGGCCGAAGGCGGTTCGGCGTCCGTTCAGCTTCTCAAGATCTTCCCCGAGGGTCGCGAGCCCGAGTGGTTCGACTATCTGAATCCGCAGTTCATGTCGACGCCGATCACCCCGGAGTGGACCCGGTCCGAGGCGGTGGGGCTCGTTGACCCGGAGATCGCTGCGCTTCAGCTCTACATCATGGCTGGAGGCAGCCGCGATGACGGTCAGATCCGGCTCGACGACCTGAAGGTCGAGTTGCTCGAACGCGGCGTCCTATTCGACCGGCGGCGTAAGGACACGATCATCACCGCCGACCGTGTGACGATTGACGTGATCGTCACGAGTCCGGATGAACTGGAATCCGGCAGCGTGCGGATTCTCGACGAACAGGACCGTCCGGTGAGAACAGTGGAACTCAAACCCGGCCTCGCCCATCAGCCGATCGAGCTGCCGACCCGCGGCTACTATCAACTCAACGCCCAAGTCCAGTACACCGACGGGATTGCCTGCTCGGCTTCGACTCCCATCGCGGTGGTCGGACCGCTCATCCCGGACGCGCAGCGGCTGGCCTCGCCCTTTGGCCTGACCGGCGGTGGAGAGCTGTTCGTCGCCGCTGGGGCCAATTGGGACCGGCCGTTTATCAACCTCAACAACGACGTTTACAAGAAGGCGGCGGATGAGGGCTTTCCTTCGACCCGTCCGACGCCGATCGTCGCCGAGCCGGCGCCGGGCAAGAGCTCGATCTACTGCCTGTGGCCCCAGCCGCCGTGGCTCCAGGACAAGCCGTCCGGCGATGCGGACTACTACGCCTCCATGTACCCGATGAAGGACTACGCCGTCTTCCAGGACCTCGTGCGGTACGTGGTCAAGCAGAACCCGCACCAGATGGAATACGTCGAGGTGGCCAACGAGCCGGATTTCTGGAAGGGCCCGCTGGAGGGTCTGGTCCGCTATCATCGCGAGATGGCGGAGGCGGTCAAGTCGGTCAGCCCGGAGACCAAGGTGATCGGCCCGTGTCCGTGCACGATCAAGATCGAGTTCCTCGACATGCTCCACAAGCTGGGCATCTTCGATTTCCTCGATGGGTTGGTGGTGCACGCGTACGTGCGGGCGACGGCGCCGGAGGGGGAGTTCATCGAACTGGTGCGCAAGCTCAAGGCGTACATGGCGTCGATCGGCAAGGGCGAGATGCCGATCTACATCACCGAGTACGGCTGGACCGTTCCGCCGGGTGACTGGCAGCAGCCGGTCGATCCGCTGACCCAGGCGCGATACGTCAGCCGTTCGCTGATCCTGCTCGTTGCCGAGGAGATCGACTCGATCATCTACTTCAACCTCCGCTGGGCCGACCCGCGCGGGCCGGCGGGCTATGGCCTGCTGAACTGGGAATCTACGCCGCGGCCCGGCTACGCCGCTTACGCCAACACGGCACGATGCCTGACTGGCGTCGAAGGGCCCGGCCGCGTCTTGCAGGTGACGCCGACCGCGTACCTGGCCCTGTTCAAGAAGGGCGGCGGCACGGTGGCGGCGGCGTGGGACGTCGCCGCCGAAGCGAGGCTGTTCCTGCCCGGTTTGCCGTCATACATCCGCGATATGACGGGTCGGCCGGTGCGGGTGAACGAGAACTACGAGGTGCCGATCGGCCCCAGTCCGATCTTCGCTGAGATTCCCGACCTGAACCTGCGTGAGATGCAGGTATGGGAGCCGGTCGAGGCCCAGCAGGGGTCGACGCTTCAACTTCGCTGGGAGCCGTTCTGGTGTCCTTCGCCGCTGCAGGCCGGCGGGCGGGTGGTGCAGATTCCGCCGGGCACGCCGTGCGGCGAGTATCTGCTGATCGGTGAGGACGAAAGCGGCTGGATGGGCCAGAAGGTCGTGGTGACCGCGCCACTGGAGATCGGGCAGGTGGAACTGACCTGGCCGCTGGATCAGCCGACGCCGCAGCTCCAGGGTGTGGTACGCTCCTATGCGGGTTCCGACGATCAGCCGTTACCGTACCGCGCGATCGTCGATCTTGAAGCCCTGCCCAATGGCCAGGCGGGTCTGGATCTGATCGCCCGCGGGCGGGGCGAACAGACGTTCGGCTTGCCGCTCTCCGCGATCCGGTTCGGCCGGCGCTATCGCGGAACGCTGATGCTCAACGTGCCGACCATGCCGCGGTTCGAGCCAAAACAGGCGCTCGATCTCACGTGCGTGCCCTGTCGGCCCTTGACCGGCGCTATCAGTGAACTGGAGGCGATGGATATCTCCGAGTGGGGTCCGTTCACCGGGTCGGCCATGGAGCCGCGCGCGGTGGCCCCGGAGGATTGCTCAGCCACCCTTCGCGCCGGTTACGACGCAGCCGGCCTCCGTTTCCTGATCGAGGTCCGCGACAACTTCCACCAGCAGAAGATGATCCCGGTCGAGATGTGGCAGGAGGATTCGGTGCAGATCGCGCTCGACCTCGACGCCGATCAGCCGTGGCGGCCCAACGAGGGCGGTTTCGACGGGCACAAACGGATCTTCGAATATGGGGTTGCTCTCGGCCCGGACGGTCCGATGACCTGGCGGTGGATTTCCCACGCGGAGGGCCTGCCGGGCGGTGCCGCCGAGCCCCGAGTGCAAGCACGGATCACCCGCGAAGGCGACCGCACCGTGTACGACCTGACCCTGCCGTGGCCGGTCCTGGCGATGGACGGCCCCCCAGCCGCGGGCTCGAAGATCGGATTGGCCCTGGTGGTCAACGACGTGGACCAGACCCCCGACGACCGCAGCGGCCTGGCCCTCTTTGGCGGCATCGTCGACCGCAAAGACCCGACCGCCTTCGGCACGATGTGGGTTCGCTGAGCACGCTGTCCCAATCGCGTGCAACTGCTGTGGTGTGGCACTGGTCAACTGTCAGTACGGCTTGGTAAAGGGGACATTCTACTTTTTCCGAGCGGGCCCGGCGTCGTTGGAAACGCCGGAGATGGGAAAAGTAGAATGTCCCCTTTTCGGGTGGTCTTGACCTGCGGCGGTGGGGGGGTTATGCTTCTAATGACCAGCCGATGGGGATTCATCTTGAAAAAGTAAGGGGGTGTGGCCATGCCTGTACGGAAGCTGAAGGAGTTTCTTGACGAGCACGACGTGCGCTACGTGTCGGTGAGCCATTCGCCGGCCTACACGGCTCAGGAGATCGCCGCTTCGGCCCACATTCCCGGCAGGGAAGTGGCCAAGACGGTGATGGTCAAGATTGACGGTCAGTTGGCCATGGTGGTGTTGCCAGCCACTCGACAGGTCGACTTCTCGCTCCTGAAGGACGTGACCGGGGCTCAGAATGTGGAACTAGCCGACGAGCAGGAGTTCAAAGACGCCTTTCCCCAGTGCGAACCCGGGGCGATGCCGCCGTTCGGGAATCTCTGGGACGTGAAGGTGTTCGTGATGGACGACCTGGCGGAGGACGAGGAGATCTCGTTCAACGCCGGGTCGCACACCGAGTTGATCCGCATACGCTACGACGACTTCGAGCGCCTGGTCAACCCGGTGGTTCTGGCCACGGTCAAATAGCGCCGCCGTCCCGGTTCATCCGACGTGCGCGATCAGAGCACGTCCGCCTTGATCATGTTGGTGGTGCCCGGTTCGTCGATCGGGATGCCGGCGACGATCACCACCTTTTCGCCCTTCTGGGCCAGTCCCGCCTTCAGGACGGCCTGCTTGGCCTCATCGATCATCCGGTCGGTGTCGTGGGCCAGTTCCATCTTGATCGGGCGGGTGCCCCAGAAAAGGATCGTCCGCAACAGCGTCTTTTCGAAAGGGCTTGCAACCGCGATGCGGGCGTGCGGGCGATACTTCGCCACCGTCGCCGCCGTCTTGCCCGACCGGGTGCAGCAGATGATCATCGACGCGCCGATGCGCAGGGCGGTGTCGCTGGCGGCGTGGCCGATGGCCTCCTGAATGTCTGCTCCCGGGATCAACGGGTTGGTCCGGAACTGCTCGACGTAGTCGATGTGTTCCTCAGCCGCGGCGGCGATTTCGGCCATGGTGCGGCACGCCTCGACCGGATACTTGCCGATCGCGGTTTCGCCCGAGAGCATGACAGCGTCGGTGCCGTCGAAGACGGCGTTGGCGATGTCGGTGGCCTCGGCCCGGGTCGGACGCGGATTGGCGATCATCGACTCGAGCATCTGGGTGGCGGTGATGTCCGGTTTGCCCACCTGTGTCGCGTAGCGGATGATCTGCTTCTGCAGGTAGGGAATTTCCTTGAGGCCGACCTCGAGGCCCAGATCGCCACGGGCCACCATCACGCCGTCGGCGGCGTCGATGATCTCTCGAAACCGCTCGGCTGCCTCCCGTTTTTCCAGTTTGACGATCACCGGGATGTCGGCTTTGCGGTCGCGGATGATCGACTTGAGCCGCTGCAGCTCTTCCGGCGTGCGGACGAACGACTGGGCCACCCAGTCCACCTCCTGGGCGATTCCGAACTCCAGGTCCGTCAGGTCCTTTTCCGTCGGCACGGTCCGGCGGAGCTTGACGCCCGGAGCGGTGATCCCTTTTTTCGACCGGAGCAGGCCGCCGGCCACCACTTCGCACTCGGCTTCGCCGCCGGCGACCTTCCGCACCCGCAACTCCAGTTCGCCGTCGGCCAAGAGGATCCGATCGTCCGGTTCGAGGCTCTCGATCAGCTCCGGTGTGTTGACCGAGACCGCCCGGCCATCGCCGGGGATGTCGCGGCTGGTGAGTGTAAACCGTTGTCTGGCCTTGAGTTCAGCCTCGTCGCCGGCGATCGTTCCGATCCGCATTTTGGGCCCCGAGAGATCCTGGAGGATGGCCACCCGTGTTCCCAGTTCGGCTGAGACCGACCGGAGGGTCGAGACGGTCCGGGCGTGGTCCTGGTGGCTGCCGTGGGAGAAGTTGAGCCGGGCCACGTTCATTCCGGCCTGGATCAGCCCCCGCATGACCTGCGGCGATTGGCTGGCCGGTCCGATGGTGCATACGATCTTCGTCCGTCGTTTCGGCATGGTGATGGTTCCTCGCATCTTTCGCTGACAACCCGCAGCCATGGCCAGTATACCCGGGTGTCAAGCGGCAGACCACCGCTTTCAGCGGGGCACTTTCGCGCCTTTCCGGACCCAGCGAATTGCTTGTGGGGCCCGAGTTTTTTCCTTTTCCCCCTCAACAAACGTCCTTGAGTGTGCTAAAATATCGGTTTCAGTGATGACTGGATCGCGGCCGTTCGACCTGGGCGGCCTGACGGCTGGAGAAACCCATGAAAGCGGAAAGACGACACGAACTGAAGCGCAGCGACCTGAGCCAACTGCTGAACGATCTGGGCAACTTCTTTCAGCAGCACGGCACTAAGGTTCTGGCGGTGGCCCTTGCCCTCGTCCTGGTGATCGGGGTGGCCTTTTACCTCTATCAAAGCCGTCAGGATTCGCAGCGGCAGGCTTGGGCCCAGCTGTTCAACATTGTGGAAGGCAACATTCAGGCCCAGCCGGAGGATCTGCAGGATCTCGCCCGTGAAACCGGCGACGAGGACCTGGCGGTGTTGGCCCTCAAGCAGTACAGCGGCAGCCTCCTGATGCAGTACATGGCCATGCCGGAAGGACCGGACCGCCAGGCGATCCTGGATCAGGCCGACCAAGCGGTCGGGACCATCGAGAGCCGGTACAGCGACAATGCCGTGGCTCTTGCCGGGGCGATGCTGAACCAGGGGGTTGTTTACGAAAATCAGGGCCGGTTTGACCAAGCCGCTGAAGTCTACCGCAAGCTGACCGAGGATCCGGCCCTGGCTGGGTATGCGATTCCGCAACTGGCCGCCGCGCGGCTGGCGGAGTTGGATTCGTGGCAGGTCCTTTCCGACCAGATCGTTGAGTTGCCGCCGGCGACGGCTCCAGCGGCGGGGGCGACCCAACCGGCCACCATTCCAGCGGGTTAGAACTTGCAAACCGCCGAACGGCTGGATAGAATATCCACTACTTGGGCGATTAGCTCAGTTGGCTAGAGCGTACGGATCACACCCGTAAGGTCACAGGTTCGAGCCCTGTATCGCCCATTTGCCCTGCCTGATGCGGCGCTCCTGGACGCGTGTTGCCCGCCGGTCATTCCTCCCAATACCCGCCGTTGTCGTGAATCGTGTTGTCGTGCATCATCAGTCCATCGATCCGGTACATCTGGGTGAGATTGCCGTTGCTGGCGACGGTGTTTCCGACCAGCTCGATCTCGCGGCAGCTATCGAGGTAGAAGGCGTTGAACGTGTTGTGGTGGATCGAGCAGTTGCGGACGGTGATGTTCGTGCTTCCGTAAGCGGCCACGCCGATCGCTCCGCACCCGTCGAGTTCGCAGCCGATGATCGTTACGCCGTTCGAATTCTCGATGCGCACCACGCTCCCGTGACACTGGTATTCGCGCAGTGGCTCCTGGTGACGAAGGTGTAGGTTTTCTACCTGTATCGCCGACGAGTTGCGCACCGTAAGGACATGGACGTTGACGTCCTTGACCAGCACGGCGGTTCCCGGCTCGCCAAGCAACGTCAGGCGGCTTCGACCCTCGATCACGAGCCCGCGTTCCAACACGTACCGGCCGGCTGGGATCCGGACGATCCCGCCGTCGGGCGTCCGGTCGATCAGGGCCTGCACGTCCAGGTCCGACGCCGGCATCGTGGACTGAAGGCCACGCACCGTGCCGCAGCCAGCCATAAGCAGGCCGCAGAGAACCGCCGCAAACACGCGAATCGCCACCATACGCCTGGCCTCCTCTCCGACGACTATGATGCCGGACTTATAGTGCCCTTGCTCCTGTGGGTCAAGAGCGCCCTTCGGATAACACGTACGGCGAATGGATTTCGTACCCCTTTCGCCGCGCGTCCGGCTTCCCGCGTTGCCGTCCAGTCGTCTGTCTCAGAGTTACCATGTTCAAGAGCGGTTCCGCAGCGTATAATCCTTCGACAGCATGGCCGTAGTGTGGCCTGCGCGGCGATCGCAGATGATCCAACAGAGCAGAAAGCCAATGCCAAATCCCAACGAGGAGAAGTTCAAGGAATACTGGAAGCAGACCGAGGTGATCCGGGAGTACCACCGGACGCTGTTCACCTTCGGCGATATGGAGTTGCCGTACGTTTTTGCGGGCGAACATCCGCGTTTCGGCGATCGGATCGTGGTGCGGCGCGGGGTGGTATTCATCCGCAAGCCGTTCATCCTGCTGCCGGGCCAGCGCGGCCCGGAATTCGGCCAGGGCTTTGAGCACGTCGAAGGAATGCCTCGCGAGGCGGCGTATGTGCTGCGGATGATGGGGTTGCCCCATTCGCAGGTGACCAACCGCCCGATCGCCGATGAACGGATCGAACTCGGCCGGCTCCAGGCCGTCCTTGACCGGTTCAGCCAGGCCATGGAGACCGAAGAGGACGCCGAGACCGGGCTGATCCGGGGTTCGGCTGAGGGGTTCGAGGTCTCGCTGATGCGCTATTCGCTCGGCCTGATCATCAAGTCGGCTCCGGAGAACGTCCGCGAGTTCATGGAGCACCTGCGACGCCAGCGCGGCGAGCCGATCGGGCCCAACGAACGGATCTCGGATGAGGACCTGCGACGGCTGTTCGGCTAGTCGGGCGCGCTCAGTGGTTGACGGCTGCGGGTTCGGGCTGGGGTTCCGCCGCGGCCGGATCGTCTTGCACTTCCTGTTCATCGCCGTAATGGCCGATTCCCGGAAATGTCCGGTAGAACTGCCGGATGCGGCGGGCCTTGACCTTCTCGGACAGCTTGTCCGGCATCAGGAGCGAGTCCGTGCCCGGCCGGTCCTCGTACTTGTAGACTGAGACTTTGCGGAACCGGGTCCGGCGGATCAGGTCCACCGTCTCCAGGAAGTCGTCCTGGGTCTCGCCGGGAAAGCCGATCATCACGTGGGTCAGCGTATCCAGTTGCGGGGCCGCCCGCTGAAGCCGGCTCAGGCAGCGCTCGGCATCCGCCCGGCTGTATCCTCGCTTCATCCGGTCAAGCACGTGATCGCTTCCCGACTGGACGGGAAACGACGCGTAGCCGATCCGGTCGGCGTTCTTGGTCAGGAGTGGAAACAGCCGATCGTAGTACTGGATCAACCACTTGGGACTGAAATCCATAATCAAAACTTTACAGTTCTGTTCGACACTGAAGATGCTCTCCATTAGCTCCGCAATATCCGTACCGATATCCTGACCGTAGGCACCCACGTCGCCTGCTATCAGGCTGAAAAGCAGATGTCCCTGATCGAGGCCCCGGCGGAACTCGGCCATGATCTGTTCCGGCGGTTTGGAGATCAACGGGCCGGCTGCGTTGCGGATGCCGCAGTACGTGCATTCCCCCTGGCAACCGTGAGCCACCCGAATGGCGAACGTGTCGGCGTAGCAGTACTTGTTGCTGCCCGAGCAGAGACGTTGGCCGTGGCGCAGGCGGAACCACAGGCGCTCGGCCAGGCTGAACCCGTAGTTTGTCTTGCGTGAGAGTCGCTCACGGAACGTATCGCAGAACCGCTTGTCAGGCCTGAATTTCTGGAGTTGGTTCGGGTCGGCGATCCGCGCGATCGGGACTACGGGCCCGATGACTTCGTCCAACCTGTCCAAGTCCTTGGGCGGGATGCAGATACAGCCATACTCGGCGAGCCGTTGGGGATTGATCCCGGCCAAACAACCCAGGATCACCAGCGGCGCCTCTGCTGATTTCTTACGGGCCGTCGCTGCGACGCAGCGGAGGCTTATATCCTCCTCACGCTGGGTCACACCGCAGGTGAAAACCAGCACCAGATTCGCTCTTTGGAGGTCATCTGACAGCGTCCAACCGTTTATTTTCAAGTACTTTAGAATGAGTGCTCCGTCCATCTGGCTGCGCGGACAGCCAAGTGCGAACCGGACGGTGGCCACCTGCGACTGGCTCATCGGACCTTCTCCCCTTTGTCAACAAGAATGACAGAATCTTGGCTGAGAATCTGAACTGGTGATGGGCCCATAGATCGCTCCCCCGAGCAGAACATCTTCCTATCTGACCATATGGTAAGGGGGATAGGCGTCGCTTTCAAGGAATTCCCGACCATACTCGACCTGGTCTCGTGGGTGGAGCAGCAGAAGATCCCAATCGCGAGGCACTTGCGTAAAAAGTGACAAGATTGTAACTGGGATTGACAAAATGAACAGGTTTGCTATGCTGGGTGTGACGGAGGTGTTCATGGTTGACTCGATGGTGGCGTATCAGAGCAAGGCGGTTCGGCTGAGTCAGCTTTTGCTGGATGAGATCCAGCGGGGGCGGTATGCGGCTGGGACGCGTCTTCCGCCGGAGATGGATTTGGCGCAGCGTTACCGTGTTTCCCGGCCGACGGTCCGGCGGGCGTTGGACATTCTTGCGGGCGATGGGCACGTGGTTCGCCGGCCCCAGCGGGGTGTGGTGGTTGCGGAGGGGGTTGGGCGCGAGACCGAATTGCGGCAGATCGCGTTCATCTCGCGTGGTTTGAACGCTGACATGGATCGTTACGTTCGCGGGCTGATGGATGCGATGGACCACGAGCGTTTCACGTTGGCCATCTATGCGACCAACGCCGACATCGGGCGGTATCGCCGGAACATCGAGAACATCGTCAAGACCAAGCCGGCGGGGATTGTCCTGACGACCATCCCGCAGGAGCTGTTGGCGGTCAACGCGGAGATTTTGACTGGGGCGGGCGTGCCCATTGTGACCATCGGCCATCCGGAGATCGCGGGGTTGTGCTGCGACCGAGTGGACGAACCGGGGACCTACAGCGGTCAGGCGGTCGCCCGGTTCATTTTGCGCAAAGGCTTTCGCGATGTGGCCTATATGGGAACCTCGCCGCGCGGGTCCAACGAGGAGACCGTCGAGGCGCTTCGAGGGGAGCTGGCGCCGGCGGGCATTGAGCTGCCGGATGAGCGAGTGTTTATCGTTGACGCGCCGAGCGGCTACATGAGCCCGCCTCAACCGTTTGCCGATTGCCGGCGGTTCATGGCGGACCAGTTCGCACGCGGATTCCGGTGTGAGACGTTGATTGCGGGCCACGATTACCCGGCCGTCGGCGCTCTGTTTGCCGCGATGGAGGCGGACGTTCGCGTTCCTGGCGACATGAAGGTCATATCCGCCATGCGCAATGCGGTCGAGGGGCTTTCGCCGATGCGGCTGACGACGGTGGACTTCAACCTGGCTGAGGAAGGCCGGTTGGCGATGAAGCTTCTGAGCCGCCGCATCGACGGTTACACCGGACCGATCGAGGTGCATCACACGCCGGTGGAGTTGATCGAGGGAGAAACGGCGTAGGAATTGCTGATTGCCGATTGTTGATTGCTGATTTGGGGAAGAACATGCAAACGAGACGCCAGATTGCCTTTTCCACAGATTCGAGATCATTTACGTTGATCGAGCTGTTGGTGGTGGTGGCGATTATCGCCGTGCTGGTGTCGATTTTGCTGCCGGCGTTGACGGCGGCGAGAGAGGCGGCGAGGGAGGTGGCGTGCGGGAGCAACCTGCGTCAGATGGGGTACGCCATAGGCGTTTACGCCAATGACAGCGCGGGGTTGATGCCGACGTCGGGCGGGATCGGAGGCGATGTTTACTGGATGAGTCCTCGCCACCCGCTGGCTGGGTACTTCGGCATTCCCAGCGAGATTCGCGCGATGCCGGCGGGCGATCCGTACCGGCTGGCGTGTCAGCAGTGGTACTTGAAGAGCATCTTCAAGTGCCCGTCGGAGTCCGCGCCGCCGATTTTGAGTTGGGGCGAGTGCCCGTGGCCCGACTACACGGCCAACGGCTGGTGTCTGCCCGATTTGGCCTTCTGGCACAGCCACGGTCTGGGCACGATGCGGAGCGGCTGGCAACTCGATTCGATCAACCATCCCTCCACCTTCGTCGCGGTCACCGAGCGTCCGCAGATCGGCATCTGGCCGCACCATGACGGAAACGCGGTGCATTGGTCGACGGACCAGTACGTGATCGGGCGTCACGGCGACCGCCTCAACCTCCTCATGACCGACTGGCACACCGAAAGCATGATGCTGGGTGAACTGAGATTGACCAGCACCCTCGAGATTTATTACTACGATCACGGCCACATGTGGCAGTAGAATCCCCGCCAATTGTTGTTTTCGAAACGTTGACGGCATTCCTGGAGCGGAACTATGGCAGAGAAGAAGCGCATCGTCATGGAAGTGGATTACGCCGACCTGGCCTGGCACGGTTTTAGCCGCGAGAAGCTGGAGCGGTTTTTCGAGAAGACGGCGCGGGCGGGGATGCGGGAGATGTACTGGAGCGTGACGTGCTGCGGGCTGGCTGAGTATCACAGCCGGATCATGCCGTGGTACGACGGTCGGGATCGGCGGGTCGGGTCGAGGAGTTGCGCCGCGACGATCCACGCCTACGACGGTCTGGCCGCTGCGGTCGAGTTGGGCAAGACGTATGGCGTGCGGATCATCCCGTATTTCCGCATGTTCGACGACTACTTTTCGGGCATGGTGGACGAGTATATCGACGGGTTGCCCGGCGGCTGGTGGGAGAGTCGCTGCGGTCATTTTCAACTTCGCGGCTGGCCAAGCTACTGGCTGGACGAGGTGCGCGACTACAAGCTGCGGATCGTGGCGGAGATCGCCTCGTACGGGATCGACGCGATGCTCTTCGGGCTGACGCGGTCGCACTCGCTGTACGTGAATCCGTTCCGCCAGCCGCATTTTTGGGGATACAATCAGCCGGTGGCGGACGAGTTTCGCCGGCGGCACGGCGTGGATATCCGTAAGTTCGACTACATCGACCACGAAGTGACGAGCGAAGGTCCGTTCGCGTGGAAGGATCTCATGTTCGTCCATCGGTACAACTACGTCGGGGCTGAGGCGTTCGATTTGCCGGCGTGGCACGCGCTGAAGGGCGAGTACTCGATCCGGTTCATCCGCGAGGCCCGCAAGCTCTTGGGTCCCAAGCCACACGTGGCGATCGAGGCGAGCCACTTCGCCTGTCTGCCCTTCGCCGATCCGGCGGATGAGTTCCCGGCCAAGCACACGTTCGATCCGGCGGCGCTGGCCCGCGAGGGCGTGATCGACGAGTGGACGGTCTCGTGGAACTGGCGGCCGGGCGGCTTCGATTTCGACCGGCCGCTTTTGCCCGCGTTCCAGCCGGTGCTGGACGCCGGGGCGATCATTACGCTCTGGCTGAACGATTTCTTCAGTCCCACCGGTGGTGAGTTCGCCAAGCACGTGACGCCGCAGGACGTTGAGACCTACCTGGCCCGTGTGCTCGAGAGCAAGTTCCCGTCGGCCAGTATCCATGAGGCGGATTTCCTTCTTCAGAATCCGCACGCCGAGGAAATCTGGAAGGTCTTCGAGCGGATGCTCGGTTGATGAGGACGTGAGGTCGTTTTGGTCGATCTGGCTTTCCTTTGGAAAACGGCACGGAGCACGCGGACGAAGACAAGAAGCCAGTAGCCAGTAGCCAGAATGGAGAAGGAAGACTCCGCCGAGGGCGGCGGAGCTACGCCTCGTTGTCTGGCGTTTTGTTCCTGTGCTCCTGATTTCCCGCTGTTGACATTCTTCCTTTGTTCCGGGTAATCTGCCTGTTATGCAGACGCCGCGCGACAATGTCCTTCGGGCGATCCGTCATGAGCCGCCGGAGCAACTGCCGGCCACGCTGTATCTTGAGGAAGGCCTTAAGCGCCGGCTTGAGGAGTGTGGCTATCGCCGCGACGAGCAGTTCGTCAATGACACCGTCCGGATTCTCTGGAACGTCGAGCACCGGATCGTGGACGAGAGTACGTTCTTCGATCCGTTCGGCGTTCGCTGGCAGCGATCGTCCGGGGCCTACTTTTTCGAGGATCCGCCGCTTGTCGAGCCCGACGCCGGGCGGATTCCCCGCATCAAGTTGTTGCCCGACAATGAGGTGCAGCGGATCGTCTCGATCCGGCAGGCCCATCCCGATCGCTTCATTTTCTACCAGTTCACGATGACCTTCGGCGAGCGTCTCTGGGCGTTGCGGGGCATGGAGGAATATCTGATGGACCTGGCCGTCCATCCGACATTCGTTCACGAGGCCCTCGACCGCCTGCTCGAGATGCACATGGAGGCGCTCGATGTTCTGGTGACCCTGCCGCTTGACGGGATCACGTTCGGCGACGATTTCGGCAGCCAGAAGGGCTTGATGATCAGCCCGGGCGCATTTCGCACGTTCTACAAGCCGCGTCTGGCGGCGATGTACCGGCGCGTTCGCGAGGCGGGCATGGTGGTCGGCGCGCACTCGTGCGGCGACAACACGGCGATCATGGGCGACTACGTGGACATCGGCTTGGAAGTCTTTCACCCGCTTCAGCCCGAGTGCATGGACATCGCGGCGATCAAGCGCGACTTCGGCCGGCACCTGGCGTTTCGGGGCGGGATCGGCACGCAGGGCGCAGCGGCCCACGGCACGCCGGAGGAGGCCCGTTCGGCTGTGTTCAATACGGCGAGAATTCTTTCCGACGGCGGCGGCTACCTTCTGGAGCCGTGCAAGCCCCTGCCGTCCGAGGCCCCGCTTGAGACCGCTTTGGCGTTTATCGAGGCGATGCAGGAGGCCCGCTCCTACCGTTTTCCCTGATGGCTGTCCGCACCCACCGCTGTCACGTTTTGAGCAAGCTCACAATTTGCGCAGAGACTTCGGGATCGCTTTGTGGTACAACATCCGGCCTTTGGATTATCAAGGAGCATACGCATGAGCATGATGATTGACGACGGAGCAGTGGTTCTGTTTCAGGGTGACAGTATTACGGACGCGGGTCGCAGCCGCGAGGATGATACCCAGATTGGGTACGGCTATGCCATGATGACGGCGGCGTGGTTCTCGGCTCTGCATCCGGACAAGAAAGTGAAGTTCCTCAATCGCGGCAACAGCGGGAACCGGGCGGTGGATTTGGCTGGGCGATGGGAGCAGGACTGTCTGGCCCTCAAGCCGACGGTGGTGTCGATTCTGATCGGGATCAACGACACGTGGCGGCGGTACGACAGCAACGATCCGACGACGGCTGAGGCGTTTGAGAAGTCGTATCGGGATATTCTGCGGCGGACGCGGGAAAAGCTCGATGCGAGGATCCTCCTGCTCGAACCGTTCGTGCTGCCGGTGCCGGAGGATCGGAAGGGTTGGCGGGTGGACCTGGACCCGAAGATCGACGTGGTGCGCAGGTTGGCGAGGGAGTTCGGGGCGACGCTGGTGCCGCTGGACGGGTTGTTCGCCCAGGCGTCGACGCATCAGGACGCGGCCTTCTGGACGGCGGACGGCGTGCATCCGACTATGGCCGGCCACGCCCTGATCACGAGGCACTGGCTGGCGACGGTCGGGGCGATGTAGGCCTCAGCCTGTCTGGCGATCTGCAGGGATACGCACCGGTCAGGCGGGCGAGATCAGCCGCTCGACGAGGAAGTCTTCGAAGCCGGGCAGGTCTTTCCAGTCCATGGCGACGCGCATCGGTTTGCCGGCCGGGTCGACGACGGTGAAACCGTCGTCTCGGACGCGGATGGACAGGTCATCCATGACCAGCAGATCGTCGGCGAAGGCGAGGTAGATCGCGACGGTGTCGTAGAGGATGGTGGACTGCTGCTCCGGCAGGTTCGGCTGATGCTGCGCCTCGGCCCAGATCCGGTAGTTGTCCATCAGGGCGCTGAGGATCGGATCGGTTGAGTTCTGGATCTTGCGGTACTTTTCGCCGGTCAGGCGAATGCGGCCGCAGGTGTCCAGCGGCGTGATGGTCATGGGCCAGTCGGCGGCGAAGGCGGCCTGGGCGGCTGGGATGTCCATTTCGACGTTGTACTCGGCGATGGCGCCCGGGCAGCCGTCGTGGTTGAGGCAGATGCTGCCGTGCATGCCGACGAAGCGGGCCCGCTGGGCGATTCGCGGTTCGCGGCGGAGGGCCTCGGCGAGGTTGGGCACCGGTCCGATGGCGATGAGGGTGACCGGTTCGGGTGAGGCCATGATCGTCTCGATCATCGCGTTGACGCCGTCCTGGTGCACGGTGCCGGGATAGCGGGCCAGGTCGTAGCCTTCAACCCACCCGGCTTGCGGCTGCGGATAGTGGCCGCAGGGGACGCCGACGCCGACGGGAATATCGGTGCGTCCGGCGACCTCGAGCAGCTTGGCGACGATCCGTGCGCGGTATTCGGTGTCGCCGGTGTCGCTGACGATGAGCTTGACATCGAGTTCGGGGCATCGGAGCATCATGGCGATGGCCCAGGTGTCGTCGATGTCCTGGCCGATGTCGGTGTCGAGGATGATGGGGATCGGACGGTTGACCGGGCTGTCGTTTGCCACTGAATATCCCTTTCTTCAAACGGCTGCTTTTGAGGGTATGCCACGCTTCCTGAAGGTCGCGGCGTTTCAAGGGCCGTCAGTATAGCGGCGTGAGGGGTTGGGGGCCAGAGGGTTGTCGTGAAACGTCGGCGGGAGGAATGGGAGGGGTATTGAGTGGGAACGAGCGGCGCGGTATAAGAGGAGCCGCTTCGATGGGAGGGTCTCGTGGTGAAGACCGAGGGTCGGCTGCATGACGGGTCGTGCGGTGGGTCCTTTGCGTCGAGATGATCGGCTCCCAGGATGTCGCGAGGACGCGCGACGAAAACACAGGCGAAACCGGGTGGACATACAAGGAGCATGACCATGGGAAAACTGCTGTACATCAAGGCCTCGCCTCGCGACCGATCGCATTCGGTGGCGGTGGCGGATGCGTTTGTGGAAGCGTATCGCGGGCGCCATCCGCGAGACGAGGTCGAGACGCTGGATTTGTTCGAGATGGACCTGCCGCCGTTCGACGGGTTCATCATCCAGGCCAAGTACAACATCATGCATGGTCTGGATCACTCGGCCGAGCAGCGGGAGGCGTGGCGGGTGGTGGAGTCGCTGATCGGTCAGTTCGCCTCGGCTGACAAGTACGTGCTGGCGGTGCCGATGTGGAACTTCGGCATTTCTTATCGTCTGAAGCAGTACATCGACATCATCGTGCAGCCGACGTATACGTTTCGGTGGTCGGCTGAGGAGGGGTATGTGGGGTTGTTGACCGATCGGCGGGTGCTGGCCGTCTATGCCCGAGGCGGAGCGTACGGCCCGGACAGCGGCGCGCAGACGCTCGACTTTCAGAAGCCTTACCTTGAGATGATTCTGGGCTTTATCGGGCTAACGGACGTGCAGTCGATCGTGATCGAGCCGACCGAGGGGGTGAGCCCGGAGGTCAAACAGCGGAATCGCCAGGAGGCGATCGAGCGGGCGGTGGCGATCAGTGAGACATTCTGAGGCGCGATCGGTGGAGTGACGGCCAGACCGCTGCGAAAGGAGCCGGTGATGATACGGGACGTCGAGGGCATCAACGATCTGTCGTGGGCGTATCGGGCGGCGCGGACGCTTCAGGTGGCCAGCAACCTGAGGATTTTCGACGTGCTGGCTGAGGGATGGACGCCGCTGGAGGAGGTGTGCCGGCGGTGCAGGAGCAAGCCGGAGTTGACCGGGAAGCTCTTGATCGCATTGGCGGCGATGGAGTTGGTGGAGAAGAGGGACGGCCGGTACCGCAATGCGGAGGCGGCTGAGGCGTACCTGGTTCGCGGGCGGGCGCTGTATCAGGGGGATATCATCGCGCACTCAGCGTCGGTGTGGAAGATTTGGGATCGCCTGGAGGAGGACGCGCGGGTCGAGCCGCAGGCGGCGCCGGATGAGGAGCGGCACCGAAACTTCATCCTGGGGATGCACAACCTGACGATGGCGGGAAGGGGGGAACTGGTGACCTCAGCGGTGAACCTGTCGGGCCGGCGGAAGCTGTTGGACGTCGGCGGCGGGCCGGGGACGTACTCGATCATGTTCTGCCGGCGGTATCCGGATCTGCGGGCGGAGGTGTTCGATCTGCCGGAAACGGTCGCGATTGCCAGAGAGATCATCACCAAAGAGGGCATGGCGGATCGGGTGACGACCAAGCCGGGGGACTGGAATACCGACGAGTTTGGCGAGGGGGCCGACGTGGTGTTGATGTCGAACATCCTGCACGGCGAGGGCAGTCAGGCGGCGATGAAGCTGGCCAAGGCCCGACGGGCGATGGTGAACGGGGGGGTGCTGGTGGTGCAGGATTTCGTGCTGAATGACGAGAAGACCGGGCCGCTGAACCCGGCTTTGTTCAACATCATGGTGGGGGCCTACAGCCGCCCGGAGTTGTTTGGGGAGATTGAGCGGTCGGGTTTTGGGAATCCACAGGTCGTGCTCAGTTCTGAGCGGTTCGGTAACAGCGTAATTACTGCGGAGAACAGGGGTTAGGAAATCAGTTGGGTGTTCCACGGTGGTGGAAGGAATTCCCTTGGCAACGTTGCCAGCTTTTGGTATGGTAACGTTGCCAAGATCGATTGATTGGCATCCGGTCCAGCAGATCGAAGCCTTGAATGTCAGGTATGTGACGGTAACTGGTTATGGCTAAGACGGTTAAAGATGTGGCGGCGATGGCCGGGGTGACGCCTTCGACGGTGTCGCGGGTGTTCCGGGCCAGTCCGCACGTCTCGCCGGGGACGCGGGAGCGGGTGTTGGAGGCCAGCCGACGGTGCGGGTATTTTCCCCACTCGGCGGCGAGGGCGATGCGGGCGGGGCGGTTTCAGCGGATCGCGTGCGTCTTGACGCGGTACGGTCCGATCGGAGCGGCCCACTGCAACTTCAACGGCTATCTGGACATGGCGGCCGATCTGCTGGGCGAGCAGGGGTATTCGGTGATTTTCGAGCCGTTCCATCTGACGCCGGTGACGCGGGAAGTGATCGAGGCTCCGCGGCTGTTCTCGGAGCTGGCGGTCGATGGGATATTGGCCTTCGACGCGGTCGGAGTGGTGCCGGAGTACGTTGACGAGCGGATCGCTGACCTGCACGCGCCGGTGGTGTGGATCAACCGCACGCCGACGGTCGGGCTGCCTTGCGTCAATAGCGACGAGACGGCTAACGCCCGGCTGATGGTGCGTTACCTTCTGGACCTTGGCCATCGCCGGATCGGGTACCTGGGAGTTGATGAGCCGCACTACTCGATGACCGAGCGGTTTGAAACAGTGGTCGATGAGCTTCGCCGCGCGGGATGCGATGCGTCGGCATTGCGGCAGGGGCGATCGGATGATTCGGTGACCGAACTGGCGCGGAGGGTTCTGGATCGGCAGCCGCCGTTCACGGCTGTGATCTGCTACAACTTCCGCATGTTCCATATCGCCCTGCAGATGGCGGCGTCGTGCGGGCTGAGGGTGCCGGGCGACGTATCGTTGTGTTATTTCATCTCGCCGCCGGAGATTCCGCACTTCGACGATTGTCTGGGCACTGGCGTGGTGGTGCCGGAACGGCCGATGGTCGAGAAGGGCATCGACCTGCTGATGGCTGCGATGGAAGGACGGCCCGTGTCCGATGAGACGGCGCGGATTGCGGGTGAGTTGTTTGTGGGCCGGACCACGTCGGCCCCTGCGAATGAGGGACGGGAATGAGACGCAAAGGATTTACACTGATCGAGCTGCTGGTGGTGGTGGCGATTATCGCGGTGCTGGTGGCAATCTTGTTGCCGGCGCTGCAAGCGGCGAGAGAGCA
>JAAYCJ010000027.1 GCA_012729815.1 Phycisphaerae bacterium
CACGTCCCATAACCCGCGATCGCCGCCGAAAACACGCGAAAAAAAACTCCCGCATCGTCCTATAACCAACGCGACGCCGTCGCAAACCGCCGCCAAAAGCCGCCTCGTCGGGCAACCGCCAGCGTATTCCGTTGCGCCACAACCCCGAGGATGACAGGATGCGTCCACGGAAAACGGAGCGCAGCCTCTCGCAGAGTGACATGCCGGCCGTGGATCGTCAACCGCGAAAAATCCTCCGCCGCCGGCGTGCGGTAAAAGCGAAGCGGGCGCCCGACTTCGACTCGGCCGCCCGCGATCAGGTTGACAACAATGAAAACGGCTGCTTAGTACGCGCCGTGCGGCGGATGCGCAGCCGCCGGCTTCTTCTCTTCCGGAATCTCCGAAACCGCGCAACTGGTGGTCAGCAGCAGTCCGGCGATGCTGGACGAGTTCTGCAGGGCCGTCCGCTCGACCTTGGTCGGCACGATCACGCCCGCCTGGACCATATCGACGTACTTGCCCTCCAGCGCGTTGAACCCGAAATTTGGGTTGTCGGTGTGCTCGATCACCTTCTGGCAGACCACCGAACCGTCGAGGCCCGCGTTGTCCGCGATCTGCTTGATCGGGGCGGTCAACGCCCGCTTGATGATCTCCGAGCCGGTCTTCTGGTCGCCGCTCAGCTTGAGCTTGTCGATGGCCTTCATCGCCCGCAGAACGGCCACGCCGCCGCCGGGCAACACGCCTTCCTCGACCGCCGCCCGCGCCGCGTGCAGGGCGTCCTCGACCCGCGCCTTCTTCTCCTTGACCTCAGCCTCGGTCGCGCCGCCCACGTTCACCTGGGCCACGCCGCCCGACATCTTGGCCAGACGCTCCTCGAGCTTCTCCCGGTCGTAGTCGCTGGTGGTCTTCTCGATCTCGTTCTTGATCTGCTCGATCCGGCCCTTGATGTCCGAAGCCGAACCGGCGCCTTCGATCACCGTGGTGTTTTCCTTGTCCACCTTCACCCGCTTGGCCTGGCCCAGATCGCTCACGTCCAGGTTCTCCAGGCTGATGCCCAGGTCCTCGAAGATCGCCCGACCGCCGGTCAGGATCGCGATGTCCTCCAGCATGGCCTTGCGGCGGTCGCCGAAACCGGGGGCCTTCACCGCGCAGCACTGAAGCGTGCCGCGAAGGCGGTTGACCACCAGCGTCGCCAGCGCCTCGCCCTCGACGTCCTCGGCGAGAATCAGCAGCGGCCGGCCCGCCTTCGCCACCTTCTCCAGAATCGGGATCAGGTCCTTGATCGACGAGAGCTTCTTCTCGTAAATCAACACGTAGGGCTTTTCCAGCACCACCTGCATGTTCTCGGGGTCGTTGATGAAGTGCGGGCTGATGTAGCCGCGGTCGAATTCCATCCCTTCGACCAGATCGACGTTCGTCTCCAGGCTCTTGCCTTCCTCGACCGTGATCACGCCGTCCTTGCCGACCTTCTGCATGGCTTCGGCGATGATCTTGCCGATCGCCGCGTCCTGATTGGCCGCGCAGGTCGCCACCTGGGCGATCTGCTTCTCCGACTCGATCTTGGTCGACATCTTGGCCAACTCGGCCACCACGGCCTCGACCGCCTTGTCGATGCCGCGCTTCAGTTCCATCGAGTTGGCCCCGGCGGCCACGTTCTTGAGGCCCTCGTCGAAGATCGCCTCGGCCAGGATCGTCGCCGTCGTCGTCCCGTCGCCCGCCACCGTCGAGGTCTTCGAAGCCACTTCCTTGACCATCTGGGCGCCCATGTTCTCGTAGGCGTCCTCCAGCTCGATCTCCTTGGCCACCGTCACGCCGTCCTTGGTCACCGTCGGCGAACCGAACGACTTCTCCAGCACGACGTTGCGGCCGGACGGCCCCAGCGTGATCTTGACCGCGCGGGCCAACTGCTTCACGCCCCTGCGGATCGCCTCGCGGGCTTCCGCGTCAAATGCCAGCTTTTTCGCTGCCATGTGAGTTCACTCCTTTCTTTCTGCGGGTCTCCGCTCTACTCCACGACCGCCAGGATGTCTGACTGGTCCATGATCATGTATTCCTCGCCGTCCACCTTGACCTCGGTCCCGGCGTAGCTGGTGAAGATGATCTCGTCGCCCTTCTTGATCTGCAGCTCGCTGCGCTTCCCGTCTTCCAGCAGCTTGCCGCTGCCCACCGCCACCACCTTGCCGCGCTTCGGCTTTTCCTTGGCCGTATCCGGCAGCACGATCCCACCCTTGGTCTTCTCTTCCGCCTCGAGACGTTTGACCAGGACTTTCTCGCCTAACGGTCTGAGCTTCATAGCTACTCCTTTCGTAACAATTCGGAAACCACGGAAAAAGCATTTCCACAAGAGCCCTAGTTGGCCGAAGCGCCTCCGAACCAACCGGGTGTTTTCACCGGGGAGCCGACCTTCAAAGCCTTAATGACTGTCTCGATCACCGTGACCTTGCTGACGGGGCGGGGAAGAATCGTCAGTGCCTTGAGCCGCAGGGCCTCCTCCAGCCAGTGGCGGTCGTACCGACCCCCGATCAACACCACCGGCAGGTTCTCAGCGATCAGGTGCATCCGACGAACCAAATTCAACCCCCCCAGCCGCGGTTCGTCCGCCGCCACCAACGCCAGGCTCGGACGCTCCGACTTCAGGATCCGCAGCGACTGATTCTCGGTGGTCGCCCAGCGCAGCGTCACCGACACCCGGGCCAACTCGCGGGCCACGCCCTCAAGCCACTCGCTACGGGCTTCCACCACCAGAATGCGTCGCGTTGGTTCCACAATGTCCGTCGACACGGCACTCGTCCTTCGAATGGCACAGTCGCCATCGCAGGACACTATGCAAACCATGTACCAAATCCCATACGCTCTATGCCGATATAAGTGCTTGTCAGCACAAGAGCTATACCGCACAAAAGCGAATGCCCTTTCTGGGGCCGTGCCGCTTGCCATTTTTTCCACACCCCGCGACGCCGGGCTGACATGATGACAGGCCGTACCGGCATATCCTAAAACCACCCCCTTTACCCAATCTAACCACCTTAACTCACTGACTCGCAGCCGCCTCCGATCGGTCTTTGATTTCTTCGACGTGTGTATCTTATGCTCAAAGTGAGAAGGCATATCACTCCCGCCGGCAGGCAGCGGCGGGCGAAAGGACAGGACCGATGGCCGCCGTAGAGCCAATCCGGGTACTGCTGATCGACGTCGATACCGGCTGGGCTCGATCCGTCGAACCCCCTCTCCAATCCGCCGGCCTTCGCACCTTTCTCGCCGAAGACCTCGCCCAGCTTTCCGAGGCCCGCCAGGCCTGCCTCGACGCCGTCCTGGTCGCCAGCGTGCTCCGCGAGGTCGATCAGATGGACCTGCCGACCATCGTGCGGATGATCAACCGGGCCGAATACCTGCCGGTCTTCTGGATCGCCCAGGATCCAAACCCCACCGCCGTCACCACCGCACTGGAGTTGGGTATCGACCTGGTGCTCCCACGTGACGTGCCTCTCTCGGTCCTGCTCTGCTACATCCTCAAAGCCGCCCGGGCCCGGCGACGAATCGACGAGCTCCAAAGCGGACTCAAGGACCTTCGCGGCGCCCTGGCCGAGCAGGCCCGCTGTCTCGACCGCCTCCGGGACGACAACGCCCAGCTTCACGACCTCTCGATGCGCGACGGCCTGACCAAACTCCACAACAACCGCTACATGCACCAGTGGATGGCCCACGCCTTCGCCTACGCCAGCCGCTACCAAAAACCGCTGAGCATCATCCTCATCGACATCGACCACTTCAAGTGGATCAATGACAGTTACGGCCATCCAGCCGGCGACCAGGCCATCGGTGACCTGGCCCGCGTCTTGCGAAACTCCGTCCGCGACAGCGACCTGGTCGCCCGCTACGCCGGCGACGAATTCCTGATCGCCCTGCCCGAAACCGGCGCCGACGGCGTCCCCGTGTTCGCCCAGCGAATCCTCGATGATATCTCGTCCATCGTGATCGGCCCCGCTCGCAGCGGCCGCTGCATGTCGTGCTCGATGGGATCGGCCACCTTCCCGACCGATCAACCCGCCGCCACCTACCAGGAACTGATCCTGATCGCCGACCAGGCCCTCTACGCCGCCAAACGCGCCGGACGAGGACGGTTGGCCCAATGGCATCAACTGGACAGGCCACATCAGGAAGCGGTCAACGCCCGCGAACGGGCCGTCTCAGCCGAGAATCTCAGCCCCTTCACCCTTCCTGCCGATCAATGACAAAAAACGTCATCGCCAGCATCTGCAGGGCGATCGCCCCCAACAACTTGAGCCCCACGCTCGAATACGGATGCAGCTCCGGAAGGTCCAGCAATCCAACCGCCGTCCACAGCAGCAGCACCAGCACCAGCAACTGGGCCACGATGCCGATCAACCGCAACAGCGAAAAATCGCGATGCTGCTGGACCCGGGCGATCAGACGCAACTGCTGGAGAATCTCATCGAGCTTCCGTTCCACCCCCTTCAGATCGGCCGGCCCCGGAGACGCCGACGGCGCGAACGGAGCATGAATATCCTCGGAGGCCGCCTTCTGCCGCGTGCTTTGGTCTTCACCCATAGTCCGACCTGCTTCCAGCCGATCACGACGCGCCCGTTCACTTCCGCCCCGCACCCCGGCGCGACGTTCAGATCGGCCTAGAACTACCCATCCGGTCCGACACTATTGTAGCCGCAGCCGCCAGATTGTCAGCAAAAAAATCCGCCTTCAACCCTTCCGGCTGCGCCCGACGATCCGTCGTGTCCGGCAGCTTGATCGTCCGGACACCCGCCGCCACGCCCGCCCGCACGTCGTCCCACCGGTCGCCGATCATCCACGAACCGGGCAAAAACACCCCGCACCGCCACGCCGCCCACCACAGCATGCCCGGACGCGGCTTGCGGGCTCCGCTGAGGCCGCGGTACGCCGCGACCGGACCGTCCGGATGGTACGGGCAGTAATAGCACGCATCCAGCCGCACCTTCGCCGCCGCCATCAGCGCCATGAAACGCTCGTGAACCGCCCGGAATTCCGCATCCGTGAACCGTCCGCGCGGAAGCCCAGCCTGGTTGCTGACCACCACCAGCGAAAAGCCCGCCGACCGCATCGCACCAAGCCCCTCAGCCACGCCCGGCATCAACCGCACCAGGTCCGGATCGCGGATGTAACCCACGTCCTCGATCAACGTCCCGTCGCGGTCCAGAAACACCGCCCGCCGCGGACGAAACGGATCGCCGCTCGGCTTGGCCTCGCAGAACATCTCGTACGCGCTGATCATCTACTCGTCCCAGAACTCCTCGTCCGCGTCGTCTTCCGGAATCACGTCCATCGGCCGATCCGGCCACTGCTCCATCAGGTCGTCCAGCGAATCCCGCGGACGGGCGTACCGCGAGACCGGAAGGGTGATCGTCTGATCGAGAATCGAAAGACGGTAGTCGCCCTCGCCCTCCAGCGGCCGCGGCACGATCATCGCCACCGTCCACGTCGAAAAATCCTCGAACAGACTCCGCAGCCGCCAGATCTCCGGCGTGCTCCGCCAGCCGCGGCTGCCGTCGTTCCACGTGATCGTCATGCGGTCGTTGCGGTAGGTCAGCGTCGCAGTGATGCCGGAGTCGCCGACGTAGCCCAGTTGGCCCACCGCCGCTAGTTGCGTATCAAGGCTCGAACCGGTGATCCCGCCGCCGCCAAACCGCGACATCGTGCCCAGCGAAGTGTCCTTCTGCTCGTTCGCCAAAAGCGCCGCCGCCGCCACCTCGCCCTTCACCGTGCCCGGCCCCGTATAGAACCACGGCTGCGACGCCACCTCCCCGTCGAACGCGAAATAGACAACCGAATCGTCGTTCGGGTCCGGCGACGGCGTCGCGGCGGCAAGCCCAGCCGGCGGAAAAACGCTCAGCGGCGATCCCGCCGTCGTGATCTGCGCCCCCACCGATCCCTCGTCGTACTCGTAATTCAGCATCAACGGCTTCATCTCACGCTGGTCCGAGCAAAGCTTCACGCACTCCTGACGCACCATGATGTCCGTCTCGTTGCACAGACTCTTGGCCACCAGGAATTCCTGCGAAATCCGCACAAACACCAGCAGAAACCGCCCCTCCGGACACTCGCGAACCACCACAAAATTGCCTTCGCCGTCGAAGCCCAACTCAGCCTTGCCGCCCTGAACGGCTTTGACCGCCGGGTTCCGATGCCGCACCCCATGCACCGCCGTGAACGCGTCGATCTGGGCCACCTCCACAAACGTCAGTGGCGCCGGATTCGCAAACGGAACCACCACCAGCAGAACGAACAGCGCCACGCCCGCCAGCCCGCTCAGCCGCCACGGCGTGATCTGCAACCCCAACAGGTTCGCCACCTCCGTGGTCATCACCTCGTTGAACCGGTAAAACCAGCTCGGCGGCTTCTCCTGCTTCACCGCCGCCGCTTTGCGGCCCGTCCGAAAGTCGTACCCGCACGACAGGCACACCACCGCGTCATCCGGCAACTGCACCGTGCACCACGGACACGACCGGCCGCTGACGGGCTTCTTCTCGCTTGGTTCGCTCGCCTGACCGATCGCCTCCGCCGACGGAACCTCCAGCACCGTTCCGCACCCGGGACATCGAATCCGCTTGCCCGCCGCCTCATCCTTGACCTTCAGCCGTTTGCCGCACTCGCAGACCACACTGATCGGCATCGACGCACCCTCACAACCGCCTCGACCGTCAATCCCGAACGCACTAGACCCACCGGACCGTCGCCGCTAGCGCGGACACAGCGACTCCTCCACCAACTGGCAGATGATGTGATACGCCAGCATGTGGACCTCCTGAATCCGCATCGTGCGGCTCGCCGGCGATCGGAACGTCACATCCGCCACCTCGGCCAGCGCGCCCCCCTTCTCGCCGGTGAACGCCAACACCCGCGCCCCTTTCGCCTTGGCCGCCTTCGCCGCCGCCAGCACGTTGCCGCTCTGCCCACTCGTCGAAAACCCCCAAAACACGTCGCCCTCAGCCGCCAGCGCCTCGGTCTGGCGGAGAAACACGTCATCGAACCCGTAGTCGTTGCCCACGCACGTCAGCACCGACGTGTCCGTCGAAAGGGCGATCGCCGGCAGCGGACGACGGTCGTACACCAGCCGGCCCACAAACTCGCCCGCCACGTGCTGGGCGTCCGCCGCCGACCCGCCGTTGCCCGCCAGCAGCAGCTTGCCGCCCTTGCCCAGCGACTCGGCGATCATCTCCGACATCCGCGAAATCACCGCCACGTGCTCGTTGGTCAACATCTCCACCGTCCGCCGATGGTCCTCGAGATTCGCCCGAATCTTGTCCAGCATCATGCTATGCCCCGTTCAAATCGTCGCCCGCCCGATCCACGATCGAGCGGATGATGCCCGTCGTGCTGTACTCGCTCTCGATCGGCGCCAGCACGACCCTGCCGCCGTAGCCCGTCACAAAATCGTACCCGACCACCCCCTCGGGTCGCTCGTCGCGACCCTTGCCGCCCTTGACCAGCACGTCCGGCCGAACCTCGTGCACCAGCGAATCGACCTCCTTCTCGTCGAACAGCACCACGTAGTCCACCGCCTCCAGCGCCGCGATCATCCGCGCACGGTCCGTCTGGTTGATCAGCGGCCGACTCGGACCCTTAAGAGACTGCACCGACCGGTCCGAGTTAAGCCCCACCACCAGCAGGTCGCCCTGACGACGCGCGTACTCCAGCACCGTGATGTGGCCCGGATGCAGCAGGTCGAAACACCCGTTGGTGAACGCCACCCGCTTGCCGTGCGCCCGCAGGATCGCCAGTTCCCGCAGCAGTTGCCGCCGGTCCACCACCTTGCCCAAATGCGACCGGTGCAGCTTCAGCAGCTCCCACTGGAGCTGGTCCAGCGTGATCGGCACCGCGCCCGACTGCTCGACCTCCCAGCCGCCCGCCACGTTCGCCAGCACCGACGAACCGCGAAGGTCCAATCCCGCCGCCAGACCGTACGTCAGCGCCGCCAGCACCACGTCGCCCGCGCCCGTCACGTCAAACACCTCGCGACGCTCCGTCGGCACGTGCTCGCTGACCGTCGAACTCGACAGGTAAATCCCGTCCGCGTCCAGCGTCACCACGACCGCCTCGATCCCGTGCCGCTCGCGCAACGCCCTGCCCGCCTCCGCCGCCTGCTCGATCGTGCCAATCCGCACGCCGCCGGCCAGCGATGCCTCCACGCGGTTCGGCGTAATCACCGAAACGCCCGCGTACCGACCGTAATCGCCGATCGCCGCCGGGTCCACGATCACCGGAATCGACCGCTCGCGCGCCCGGTCCGCCAGCCACCCGACCAAGCCGCCCGCCAGCAACCCCTTGTTGTAGTCCTCGATCGCGATCGCCCCCACCTCCGGCAACACCGCCTCGATCCGCCGCCCAAGATCGCCCATCGTCTCCGCGTCGCACGCCGTGCAGTCCTCATGGTCCACCCGCAAAAGCTGCTGCGGAATCCGATGCTGGGCCAGACCCACCAACCGCTGCTTCAGCGGCGTCGCACGCGAAGCCGCCGTCACCAGGCACGCCAGCTCCGCGCCCGCCTCCGCCAGCCCCGAGCGCACCGCCCGGCCCGGCTCGTCGTCGCCCACCACCCCCGCGCAAAACGTCCGGCAGCCCAATGCCAGCAGACTCGCCGCCACCGAACCCGCGCCGCCCAATCGATCCTTCCGCCGAACCACCCGCAGCACCGGCACCGGGGCCTCAGGACTGATCCGCTCGGCGTCGCCGTAGAGGTACTGATCCAGCATGAAATCGCCCACCAGCAGAACCGGCTTGGGACGATTCTGATCCAGAAATTCCACTAACTCGCTGATCCGCTGATCCATGATCTCTCCGCAATGCACCGGCCAAATCCCTCGATCCGCTCCCGCAGCATCGACCGCAAAACCCGCTCGTCGTCGGATGAGAACCGAATCGCGATCGACAAAGCCGATATCCGCCGCGGGTCCACCCCCGCCGACATCAGCACGCGCGGGTCCAGCTTGACCACGTCCTTGCTCGTACAGACCAGAAGCTCCGCGCCAGACCGACGACGACGATCCTCCAGATCGGACAGGTCCTGCCCCGAATAGTCGTGATGATCCGCGAAACTGACCCGGTCGACCACCCGCGCGCCAAGCCGCGAAAGGCTCTCGTAAAACGACTCCGGCCGGCCGATCCCCGCAAACGCCACCACCGCCCGGTCGTGAAGGTACGTCAGTTCCGTCGAAAAACCGTCCAGGTCCACCAGCTCACGCGGAAGATGGCTGCTGGTCAGGATCGGACTGCCCGGACAGTACCGCCCGATCCGCCGGCAAACCTCGTCCAATGCCTGGGCGGCAACCTGATCGGAACGCGTCACGATCACCAGGTCCGCCCGTCGAAGCTCTTCCGGCCGCTCGCGCAGCCGACCGGCCGGCAGCATCGCCTCATACCCGAAAGGGCACGTCGCGTCGATCAGGCAGATATTCAAATCCCGCCCGAGCCGCCGGTGCTGAAAGGCGTCGTCCGCGATCAGCACCTGGGCCGACTGACCCACCGCCCGCCGCGCCGCCGCCGGGCGATCCGGATTCGCCACGATCGGCACCGCCGCCAACTGCTGGCGAAGCAGCAGCTCCTCATCGCTGAACTCGCCCCGCTTGGCCCCGTAGCCGCGCAGCACCACGCCCGGCATATACCCCATCGCCTGAAGCAGTTCCGCCACGTAGATCACCGTCGGCGTCTTGCCCGTCCCGCCCGTGGTCAGATTGCCCACCGAAATCACCGGAACGTCCAGCCAGAGGGTCTTGAAAACCTGGTGATCGTACAGCAGATTCCGCGCCCGCGTCAGCCAGCCGTACGCGACCGAAACCGGACGAAGCGCCGACGGCGACTTCGCCCGCCACGCCCGATCCATCCGACCTGTCACCTTCTCTGGCATCACCGAAGAACCCGCCATACAATCGCCGCCAGCCAACCGAAGAATATCCGGACGCTCGCCCGCTGTCCAGATCGCGCCGCCGCCAGGCCGCGACGATCAGTACGTCCCGAAATCGATCGCCGCCTGCGCCGCCGCCCGAAGATTCTCCACCGGAGCGTTCCGCGGCACCGCGCACGCGCTGCCGAGGATGTACCGGCCGCCCGGCTTGCCCGCCTCGACGCAGCGCCGGGCCTCGTCGTACACCTCCTCCACCGTGCCGTCCAGCAGCGTCAAACACGCGATCCCGCCCATCAGCGTCAGCTTCTCCCCGAGCACCGACTTGGTGTGCGCGACGCTCATCCCGCTGCTCGGATCGATCCCGTCCATCGCGTCAACGCCCACCGCCGGCAGACTCTCCAGCAGCGGATCGTAATTCCCGCAGCAGTGCTTGTAGCAGAACACGCCCCGACCGCGAAACTCCGCCGCCGCCTGGCGATACGCCGGCACGCAGAACCGCTCGTACGTCGCCGGGCTGATCACGCTCGCCGACGCGTACGAGTCGCCAATGTAGATGCAGTCCAGGCCCGTCTCGATCAGCGCCTTGCCCATCTCCGTGGTAATCGCCACCGCCTTCTCGATCAGCGCGAACGCCAGCTCCGGCCGGTCGTGGAAGCACATCAGCGCGTCTTCCGGGTCGCCGAGCTGCTGGACCATGAAGTTGATCGTCTGGCCGCCGCACATCCCGATCGCGAACAGGCCCTTGCCGTGGGCCTCCGCCACGCACTCAGCCACGTTGCGCACGCACCCGCGCTCCACGTACTCGCGGCTGCTCGGAACCGGGATCGCCCGCACCTCCTCGATGCTCGCCACCGGCTTGGGCGGCTCGAACAACACCAGACCGCCGCCGCCGTCCACGTCGTAAAAACCCTCAGCCCGACCGGTCGAACGGTCGAACTGCATCAGCCGCCCCTCGTGCTCGCGAACCTCCTTGGCGCGATACCAATCGTCGCCGGGCCCGATCCGCAACCGCACGCCGTCGCAGCCGCAACGAACCGCCGCCTCCACCATGCACCGGTTGCCCAACGCCGGATCGATCAGCGCCTCCTCAAACCGCCGACCGCTGATCTGGCACGCATGGTCGGTGAAGATCGTCGCCAGAAAAGGCACCCGATCCGGCAGCCGACCCGAAAACACCGCTCGCATCCGCTCTCGTGAATCCATCCGCATCCTCCTGCCGCCGCTACTTCATCGTCTTGATCTTCGCGATGATCGCATCCGCCATTTCCTGCGTGCCCACCGCCGTCGGATCGTCGCGGTGCGCCTTCATGTCGTACGTCACGTCCCGGCCTTCCTCGATCACCGCCGCCACCCCGCGCTCCAGCAGCTCCGCTTCCCGAGTCATGCCAAGCTGGCGGAGCATCAGCATGCCCGAAAGGATCACCGCCGTCGGATTGACCTTGTTCTGCCCCTTGTACTTCGGCGCGCTGCCGTGGGTCGCCTCGAACACCGCACCGTGCTCGCCCACGTTCGCCCCCGGCGCCACCCCCAGCCCGCCCACCAGCCCCGCGCACAGGTCGCTCAGGATGTCGCCGTACAGATTCGGCAGCACCAGCACGTCGTACAGCTCCGGCTTCTGCACCAACTGCATGCACATGTTGTCCACGATCCGGTCTTCAAACTCGATGTCCGGATACCCCTTCGCCACCTCGCGCGAGACCTCCAGCCACAACCCGTCGGTGAACTTCATGATGTTGGCCTTGTGCACGCTGGTCACCTTGCGCCGGCCGTACTGCCGCGCGTAGTCGAACGCGTACTTGACGATCCGCCGCGTCCCGGCCTCGCTGATCGGCTTGATGCTGATCCCCGCGTCCGTCCCGATCTTCCGCTTGCCCTCGCCGTGGCGGTTCAACCACTCGATCAGCTCCAGCGTCGGGTCCTGGCCCCGCTGAAACTCGATGCCCGCGTACAGGTCCTCCGTGTTCTCTCGCACCAACACCAGGTCGATGTTGTCGTACCGCGACCGCACCCCCTTGTAACTCTTGCACGGCCGGACGCACGCGTACAGGTCCAGCGACTGCCGCAGGAACACGTTGACCGACCGGAACCCCGTGCCCACCGGCGTCGTGATCGGAGCCTTCAGCGCGTACCGGTTCTTCCGAACCGACTCCATCGTCCGCTCCGGCAGCGGCGTCCCTTCCCGCGCCATCACGTCCACCCCCGCCTCCTGGATGTCCCAACGGATCGGAGCCCCGGTCGCCTCAATGCACCGACGCGCCGCCTCGGCCAGTTCCGGTCCCGTTCCGTCGCCCGTAATTAACGTGATGGTCTGATCGCTCATCGGCGTCTCCTGTAACCTCCTGTAAATGCCTGCGTTTCGGAAACCGCGGTTTCGACCGTCCGGTCCGCCCCGCCAAGAGCCTATTTACCATACGCACCGCCCCTGCCGGTTGCAAGTACATCCCCCTTGCCTTATAATACTTGTCTGCGGGGTGACACTCGAACCGTCACCAACCAGGCCTGGAAATGGCTCTTCCATGACCCAAAACGTAGTGACCAGTGACCAACCGGACCATACGGCCAATTCGGGACCTTCTGATACCATCAGCGGCCCCACACCATTGAACTGGCAGTTCGCCTACACCGAATCAGCAACACAACTTGATGTTAATAAGCTAAACTGGCTGAACCCACGCCAGATCGGCGGCGAACTTATCAAGGAAAACGTCCAACGACAGGTCTGGCGCATCCGTCTGGGCGAGAAATCCTTTTATCTCAAGCTCTTCCTGCGAGCCGGCCGCTGGTGGCGCCTCAAACGCTGGCTGCGAGGGCCCGCCTGCCTGAAGGAATGGCGGGTCGCCCGCTACGCCTGCGAAAAAGGCATCAACTGCGTCCGGCCCGTCGCCTATGCCCTCTGCAACGGCGAACCAAGCCCCGTGGACTGCCTGTTAATCACTGAAGGTATACCAAAATCAGCATCACTTACAGAATACTGGGACCGACTGACCGATGATTGCCAGTCGCAGCCGGCCCGGACCATCGCCGAACTGGAAGACGCCGTCGCTGAGCTCCTGGCCAAGGCCCACGAAGGCGGAATCGCCCACTCCGATCTCCATCCGGGCAACCTGCTGGTCGAACCCTCCGACCCCCGGGTCAAGGTCCATCTGGTCGATCTGCACAGCATCCGCACCGGCCGGGCCGTCTCCCACCGGGTCGCCCTCGAAAATCTGGCCCAACTCAACCAGTGGTTCCGCCAGCACGCCACTATCACCCAGCGGATGCGGCTCCTGAAACGATACATGGTCTACCGCCACCAGCTTGGGACCTGGTCCAACGGAACCTGGGCCCCCGACACCTTCAAGCACTGGGCACGCCTCCTGGGCCACGCCACCCAGACCCACTCGCGACGACTCTGGGCCTCCCGCGACCGCCGCGTCCTCAAGACCTCCCGCTACTTCACGTGCATCAGGCTGCCCAACTACTGGCGAGGACACGTGTTCCTGCGGTCCAAGCACCGCTGGCCCTGCTCTGCCGCCTCGCACCTGAGTTTTCGCGCCGACGACTGGAAACGCATACTGGAATGCCCCGAGGCTCTCGTCGAACACCTTCTGGCCCAGTCCCGCCCGATCAAGCATTCGCGATCAGCCCTCGTCTCCCGGGGCGCGATCGACGTCGGCGACCATCGCGTCTCCGTCGTCTGCAAACGGCACATCCGCCGAAAACCCCTCGGAGCGATCTGGGACTGCCTGCGCCACTCCCGCTGTCTGCGGGCCTGGAAGCTCAGCTACGCCCTGCTCCACCGCGGCATTCCCGTCGCCCAGCCGCTGGCCGTCCTGGAACGCCGGATCGGGCCATACCTCGCCGACAGCCTGCTGATCACCGAAGAAGTCAAACCCTCCCTGAACCTCCGTGTCTTCCTGACCACCGTCCTGCCCGCCATGCCCCGCCGGCAGAGGCAAACCATCAAACCCGTCCTGATGGACCAGCTCGCAGCCCTGCTCCGCAGGATGTACCGCAGCGGATTCGTCCATCGCGACATGAAAGCGACCAACATCCTCGTCCAGGGCGCCGGCTTGGAGCATCGCAACAGAATCGATCCCGACAAACTGCGCCTGGTGCTGGTGGACCTTGACGGCTTGCGCCTCAAACGCCGGCCCACCGCCAAAGACGAACTGCGGCCGTTGGTCCGCCTGTCGCTCTCAGCCGACTTAAGCCCGCTGATCACCATGACCGACCGCGTCCGCTTCCTCAAGGCCTACCTGACCCACTACGGCAGCGGACTGCCCGACTGGCGGACCCTGTGGCGGCAGATCGAAAACGAACGCGAAGGCCGCCAGCCGGACCACGTGCCTCAGTAGCGGAGCGACAAAAAAACCGCCGTCAGACCGGGAGCCTGAAGACCGCCAATGGGCAAATCGATCCAACGCGACTTCCGCAACATCCTGATCGTTAAGCCCTCGGCGATGGGAGACGTGATCACCGCCCTGCCCATCCTGACCCCGCTGCGCCAGAAGTTCCCTCAAGCAAAAATCGCATGGCTCGTGGCGACCCGCTGGGCCCCGCTGCTCCGCGGCCATCCGCTGATCGACGAGATCGTCGAATTCGACCGACGGCGATTCGGCTACGTCGGGCGAAGCTGGGTCGTCAGCAAACGCTTCGGCCGCTTCCTCCGATCCCTGCGAGACCGCCGCTACGACCTGGTCCTCGACCTCCAGGGCCTGTTTCGATCCAGCTTCCTCACCTGGGCCACCCGCGCCGCCGTGCGAATCGGCCCAGCCGAAAAACGCGAACTCGGATGGCTGTTCTACACCCACCGCTGCCCGCCGTCGCCAACCAACACGCACGTGGTCGATCGAATCCTCTCGGCCGGACAGCTTCTGGACCTGGACGTTTCCAACCCGACCTTCCCGCTGCCCGTCAGCGACGATGCCCGTCAGTCAGTCGCCCGCGCCCTGCGCGACCGCCTCGACCGCCGCAGCGACTACGTCACCTTCACGCCCGGCGCCACCTGGGCGAGCAAACGCTGGCCCGCCCAACACTTCGCCGAACTGGCCCGCATGGTCGTCGATGAGCTGGACCTGCCCGTGGTGCTGACCGGCGCCAACGGCGAAAGACCGCTCTGCGACCAGGTGGTCGAACAATCCCGAAGCCCCCGCGTGGTCAACCTGGCCGGACAGACCGCCCTGCCCGAACTCGTCGCCCTCATCGCCGCCGCCAAAGCCGTCGTCTGCAACGACTCCGGCGCCATGCACCTGGCGGTCGCCCTCAACCGGCCCCTGTCGGTGGTCATCGGCCCCACCAACGCCGACCGCACCGGTCCCTACCGCCGGCCCGAAAGCATCCTGCAGGCCCATTGCCCCGACGCGCCGTGCCTCAAACGAACGTGCGAAAAACTCCCCGATCCAGCCCTGCCCGCCCCCTGCATGGAGTCCGTCTCCGCCAAACACGTATTCGACAACCTCGTCAGCCAACTTGCGGCCACCTGACCCTCACCCCTTTCCGGATACCAAGAGCGTTCCGATGCCACAACACAAAACAAACCTCTCGTCACCCATTGCAGGCGTCACACAAGGACCGCCGGACCTGACCGCACCGCTCGACACCCCCGATGGACAGGTCTGGCGATACGGCGTCGGATTCCTCCTCCAGCTTGCGCCGCGACGCGCCGCTGTGCTGGCCGCGATCGAAGTCGCCTGCACGCCCACCTACGGCTTCCTCAACGGCAGTGACCTCGTCCCCTTCGACGACCCATCCGGCGTATTGGCGGCTCAAACCACAGCCGTAAACCGCAATGAACGCTGGGACGACAGCCCAACTCAAAAGGCCGGATTGATCCTCAAGAGCCCGATGCTCGCAGGATTCGTCCCCCTCGGCGCAAGACGATCCGACGGCTCAAACCACCCAGCCGCCGGCACGGGATTTGGCCTATGCCAGGCCCACGCCTTTCCGCTGGACGAAGACGGCCGATTCCAGTGGTGGAGCCCGGGAAGACGCGACCTGCTGGAAGTCCACGCCTTCTCATACGACGGCGCCGCGTTTCGCAGCGTCAGAACCCAAACCGCCACGCAGAATCCCGAATCCCCCCTGATGACCGCCGATAACCAATGGCGCATCGTCTCATCCGGAATGACCACCGCGATTCCCGACGGCGACGATCTCCTCCTGCCGGTCCTGGCCGGCAAGGCGGACGGCTCAGCGGTGGGAGTCGGCGCCTGCCGCTGGACCTTCCGCGACGGACGATGGCAACCAGCCGCGTTCCTGCCCACCGCCGAAGCCAAAAACCCCGGCGAGGGCGCGAACCTCGCCGAAAAATGCCCGTGGTTTGAGCCCTCACTGGCCCGCATGGCCGACGGCTCGCTCCTCTTCGGCGCACGCGGACAGCCCGGAGAAGGCAACCCGGACTCGGCTCGCTCCATCGAGGTCTGGCGATCCTCCGACAACGGCCGTTCATGGCGCACCGCCGCCCGCGCCGCCGATGTCCGAAACGACGCCCCCGTCTCCGTCGGCTGCACCGCCGACGGCACGCCCTACGTCATCTCCAACCCCTACGACCCCAACGTCGCCATCAGCCCAAAGACCGGACGCGGACGTGGAAAACTGGTCTGCTGGCCGATCGATCTGGAACGCGGCGGTCTGGCCTCTCCCTTCACCATTCGAGACGCCCAAGCCGACTTCGGCCCGCTCCCCCCTTCCGACGATCCCGACTACGCGGAAGCCTGGCTGGTCGATCATCCCACCACCGCGGCCCTGCGACTCGCCGACGGCCGCTGGCACAACGTCATGGCCTGCCGCGTGACCCACGGCCCGCTCTACCGGCCATCAAAAGCCTTCCCCTCCGCTTGGAACGGCTGCCATCTCGAAGAGCTGATCTCGAAAGGACCAGCCGTGCCCGCTTGGAATTTCAGCGAATAGATTACCGGCTCTCCAGCCGCACCGCCCGGACAACACCCGCGGCCAGAACGATCTTGACCGCGTCCACCGCCACGAACGGAGCCACCGCCATCGCCAGCGTCGCCCCGATCGGAGCCCCCGTCAGCAACGCAAGGTGCGTCGCGCCCAGCAGATGGATCGTCGTCACCGCCGCCGCCATCGCCAGCACCACGCCCGTCAGCGACCGGCCAACCCCGTAGCGCCGCAACAGCATCGAAAGCATCGGAGCGGACAAAACAAATCCCAGAATGTACCCGCCCGTCGGCCCCAGCGGATACCCGCCGCCCACCGCGTACCACGGCAACCCCGCCATCCCCGCCAACAAAAACACCGCCTGGGCCCCAAACGCCAGCCGCGGACGAAGCAAACCGCCGATCAGCAGCACCACCAACACCTGCGCCGTCACCGGCACCGGCGTAAACGGCAGCGGTATCTTGACCTGCGCAGCCAACGCCGTCAAATACGCCCCAACCACCACCAGCAGCACCTGGACGCCCACCGACCGGCTCTCCAACAGCCCGCAAACCCGCGTCCGAACATCCGTCAACGCCAAAGCCGTCTTCATCGTGTACGCTCCGAGAAAATCAAAGGAAATACCTCGCTCCAGCCCAATCTTATAGCAGCCGGCCCGCACCCGATCAAGCGGATTCCGAGCGACCTCCCCTGTGAGGAACCCCAAGACAACGAATCTACAAACCGGGCAAAAACCCCGCGACCTCCAGCGCCTCAAAAGTCGGCGAGGTCAGCGTAAAGAAGAAGTTATACTGCCCGAAGTCCTGATCGATCTTCAGCAGCACCACGTTGTCCCCTTCGCGGAGGGTGACCGCGAAAACTTCCTGATCCGGCTGAGCTCCGCGAAACGCCCGCTCGACGCGGACCAGCTCGTGGTTCACGTACAGCTTGTAGCCGTCGTCGCTGCCGATACCGATCCGAACCGTCTGCGCCCGCTTCGAACGTATCACGCAGCCGGCGTAGACCAGCACGTCGTTGGGAAACTCCAGCGCCTTGATCGGCTCGAGGCCCATCAGGTCCACGCTGCCGTGCTCGTCCGCGCCGAGTCTTGTCCATCCGTATTGCTTCTCGTTCCACGTGATCCGCTCGCCCGCGTTCGCCTCGACCTTCGCCTCGCCGCCCGCCGCAACCAGATAGTCCACGTCGAACCCCTGCTTGACCGGCCGAGCGCCGGGATTGGGGAACGGCCCGCAGATCAGCCAATCCGTCACGAACATCCGGTACGGCCCGTCCTGCCCGACCGTCACCACCCGCTCCGAATCGACCGGCGGCGAATACCGCAAACCCTCCAGACGCCTCCCGTCGGCTGCCGACCTTAGCCGCCAGTAAAAACCCCCCGTCGACAAAACGACTACCCGATTGGCCCCCTCCTTCAAGGCAACCGTCTGGTCGTTCTCCGCAACCCGCCCGTTGATCCAGATCGCCCGCGAACCGAGGCACAAAACCTTCGCCTCCTGCGCCTTCGGCGAGTCGACGAGCGAGGTAAAGAGACATTCACCCTCGAACCCGACGTACTCGCGGCTGTTGCCTTCCGCAGCCGGACACGCCTGCCACGACAACCGCGCCCCGTCCGCCAGCTCATAAACCCCATCCGGCTCGCCACACGCCGCCCGGATCACCGATCCGCCCAGACTCCGCCCCGCCGACGGCGACAGCACCAGGAAATTGCCCGCCGGATACCAACCGGGAGCATCGACGGGAGCAACGTTGTGATAGCCCGCCACGTACAGCCGCCCTCGCCGACCCTCGGCCGTAAAGTCAACCTGCGCCGCCAGCAGCGTCGGATAATCCACCGATCCAAACGACCGATCGACCCACCGAACATCCACCGCGTCGCGAAGCGTCGACTGACCCGCCACCGAGCCCCACTCCCGCCGCACCACCGGCGGCTCAGCCGCCAAAGGCAAACGGTACGTCACAACCACGTCCTCAATCGCCTCGCCCCCGTTGACCAACTCAAGCCGCAACTGCCTCTCGTCATCCGACAACCGAATAGCACCGCTCAGCGACGGAAAATCCGTCGACGCGACCGGCTCGTCCTTCACATACACCGCATCAATCAACTCAGGCAGCATGCCATCGCAAACCGGATAGGGCACCGAAAAAACCAATGACGTCTCACTCCGCCGGTCCGCCTCAACCGCCTGCCCGTCAACCGCCACGCGTGCCGCCCCCGCAACAACGCCCGTCACCTCCAACGTCAACGGCACGCTCGCGCCCGCGTCCAACACCGACGGCCTCGCCAGCTCAAACGACAGCGTCCCGCCCTCATGCCCGATATTCTCAATCTCCCCGTACTCCCGCTGAAACCGGTACGACCCGTACTCGCTCTGCGTGCAGTACCAGCAGTCCTCCAGATGCGAGTGACTCTTGATCTGCTCCTCCAGCATCTCCCACTTGTTGTAGTTCTCGTACGCCCATGCGTGCGTGCAGAAACTCAAATTCGGCTCGACCCGCCGCTGACTCTCATCGCCGAACCGCTGACCAAACCACGGCTCGATCGGATGGCCGTCGCCCGGCAGCTCCAGATTCCCCGAAAGCCCCTCCATCCCCTCCGGAAACGGCCCGCCGCTCCACGCCGCGTGAACGTATCCGCAGCGGCGAAGCACCCGGTAAATCGCCCAGTGAAACTCCGGCATCGGAGCATAAACAAACCCATTGCCCGGAAACGCCAGCGCGTTGACCGGCACGTCCGTCCGCGCCTCGATGTCGATCCGCGACTTGAGATACTCCTCCCACGTCTTGTTGTACACGCTGCCCGGACCGCCCGCGTGCGTCAGCGTGTGCGACTGAACCGCATGCCCGCCCGCGATCAGCGTCTTCTCAGCCTCCGCGCCCAACCCGCCGCCAACCACGTAAAACGTCCCCTTCTGCCCGTACCGACCCAGCAGCTCGCCCATCTTCAGATCGGCCGCCGTCGGATTGTCGTCCCATCGCGACGTGATCGCCCACTTCGCCCCACGGTACAGCGGCATCACCTCGACCCGCGCATCGCCGCCGACCCCCGAAACCTCCACCCTCTGCCGGCACATCCGGATCGGCAACTCCTCCGCCTGACCCGCCCAAACCGCTGAACCGCACGCCACGAAAACCGCCACCGAGCACGTCAACCAGCGAGCCATGAACTACCCTCCAAACCAACCCGCCTACCCCGCCTCGCGCTCCTCCCGCGGCCGAGTCTTCCACCGCCGGTGCAGCCACAAGTACTGACGCGGATCGGCCAGAACCATCCGCTCCTGCGCCTTCATGAACCGCTGCGTGATGTAAAAAATCTCATCCTCCTGACCCGCCCAGTCCTCCGGATAGATGATGTCCGCCACCTCCAGCTCGTAGAGAAACTCATCCCACGAAATCCGTCTCGCGCAGCCGACGATCAGCGGCACGCCGAAACTCCGCGCGGCATGCGCCACGCTCTTCTGCGTCGACGCCGGCCGGCCGAAAAAATCCACGAACAACCCCTTGCGGCCCGCGTCCTGATCCGCGATGAATCCCAACGCCGCGCCGCTCGCCAACGCCTCCTGGGCCCCAGCCGTCGCCCCCTTCTTGTACAGCAGCTTCAAACCCCGACGCTCCCGAATGCTCAGCAAATAATCGTTGATAAACGGGTTATTCAGCGGACGCATCACCGCCACCGTGTCAAACCCCAGACACGCCAGCGTAAATCCCGCCAGCTCCCAACTGCCGTAGTGCCCGGTAAACAGCACCGCACCGCGACCCTGCAACAGCACCCGCAACGCCTCCTCAAAGTTCTTCAGCCGAACGTGACGACGCCACGTGCCCAGCGTCACCAACCGCGGCGTGAAAAAACACTCCATGCAGAACATCACCAGGTGCTCGCACGACGCCTTCCCGATCGCCGCCAATTCCCCCTCGCTGTACCGGTCGCCCAGCGACCGACGCAAATTCTCCATGATCTGATCGCGATGACGACGCTTGATCAGCTTCCGCAACAACGGCACGTCCGTCCCGATAATCCACCACATCGCGTCGCCCAGCCGCCGCGCCGCCCGCAAATTCCACTCAATCGGAAACAGATGGAACACCAGGGTCACCATCCGCAACGCGAGGTACGCCGTGTAATCGACCGCCTTGTTTCGCCGCTTCTGCGCCATTCCGTGAATTCTACTGCCTTCGCCCAACCCCCGTCAACCAAACCGCGATCACGAAACCTGGCCATGCCCCTCCTCCGCCAACTTCCGCAACAACCGCAAATTCCGCCGGTCAAACGTCAAATCGTCGCCCTTCGGCGTCTCAATCACCTTCGGCACGCCAACCAGACGCTCATCGCGAACAAAATGCCCGAACGCCGCCAACCCGATCCGCCCCTCGCCGATGTGCGCGTGCCGGTCCAGCCGGCTGCCCAACTCGCCCGCCGAATCGTTCAAGTGCACGCAACCCAACCGCTCCAGACCCACCAGCTTCTCGAACCGCGCCATCAATCCATCGAACACCCGACGATCCGCCACGTCGAACCCAGCCGCGAACAGATGACAACTGTCCATGCAAAACCCCAATCGCTCCGGATGCCTCGATGCCGCCATGACCTCCGCGATCTCCTCCGGCACGCTCCCGATCAATCCGCCCGCGCCCGCCGTCGTCTCCAGCAGCACCCGCGTCTCGCCGCCGTCCGCCGCCAACACCTCGTCCAACCCCTTCGCCACCAGACGAATCCCTTCCTCAACTCCCCTCCCGCGATGGCTGCCCGGATGCATCACCAGATCGCCCACGCCAAGCCGCCGGCACCGCCCCAGCTCATCCGCCAGCGCCGCAATCGACCGCCCGCGAACCACCACATCGTCGCTGCCCAGATTAATCAAATACGCGCTGTGACCCACCACCCGCTCGACCCGCGGCCGGCTCGACGCCAGCGCCGACCGCCACGCCGCCGCCTGCTCGTCGCTGATCGCCGGACCCTCCCACTGCCGCTGATTCTTCACGAATATCTGCACGCAGTTGCACCCCAGCCGACCGGCCAACCCGATCGCCCGATCGTACCCGCCCGCAATCGACAGGTGCGCGCCCAGAAGCAGCGGTGGCTTTGCCGCCCTGACATTGCTATCATTCATCATTTGCACTCAACCGCGAACCCAAACGACACACAAACCCGAACCAGACGCTCGACGATAGAAAACCTTATGCCCACAACCGACGAACTCAAAGATAAATTCTGGCCCTTCGTCCGAAACCCAGCCCAGTACATCGGCCGCGAAGTCAACATGATCCGCAAGGACTGGGACGCCGCCGACCTGCGCATAGCCCTCGCCTTTCCCGACGCCTACACCGTCGGCAGCTCGTCCCTCGCCGTCCACATCGTCTACGACGTCCTCAACGCCATCCCCGGCGTCCTCTGCGAACGAGCCTTCTGCCCCTGGCCCGACGCCGCCGACCGACTCCGACACGCCAACCTCCCACTCTACGCCCTCGAATCCTACCGCCCGCTCCGCGACTTCGACCTGATCGCCTTCAGCGTCCAATACGAAATGCTCTACACCAACGTCATCGAAATGCTCGACCTCGCCGGCGTCCCGCTGGCCGCCGCCGAACGCTCCGACAACGACCCGCTCGTCCTCATCGGCGGCTCGCAGGCCCACAACCCCGAACCCCTCGCACACCTGATCGACCTCGCCATCCTCGGCGAAGCCGAAGCCGCCCTGCCCCCCTTCGTCGACCTCCTCCGCCAAATCCGACAACACACCCGACGCCGCGACCACCAACTCGCCGAACTCGCCAAAGGCCTCCACTTCGTCTACGTGCCAAGCCTCTACGACGTCCGCTACCGCCACGACGGCGAAATCGACGCCATCGCCCCCAAACAACCCGACCTGCCCATGCCCGTCGTCAAAACCTTCGTCCGCGACCTCGACACCGTCGCCGCCCCCACCAAACCCATCGTCCCCTACGTCCAGACCGTCCACGAACGAATCAACATCGAAATCATGCGCGGCTGCCCTCACGCCTGCCGCTTCTGCCACGAAGGCTGCACCCGACGGCCGCTCCGCTTCCGCTCCCGACAGCGAATCGTCGAACTCGCCGAGCAAACCTTCGCCAACACCGGCCTCACCGAAATCTCCCTCTTTAGCCTCTCCTCAGCCGACCATCCCGAACTCCGACAACTCTTCGATGACCTCAACGCCGCCATGGGACCGCGACACGTCAGCGTCGCCCTCCCCTCCCTCCGCGCCGAAAAACAACTCGAACTCATCCCCGCCGGCACCAGCCGCGTCCGCAAAGCCCCCCTCACCATCGCCGTCGAATCCGCCGACCCCCTCGTCCGACAAATCATCAACAAACCCATCGACGACCAGGCCATCTTCGACGCCGCCACCCGCGCCTACCAGTGCGGCTGGCAGCACGTCAAACTCTACTTCATGATCGGACTGCCCGGCGAAGACCCCAACCAACTGCCCCGCATCGTCGAACTCGCCGACCACATCGCCCAACTCCGCCGACAAGTCGCCCGACGCACAGCCGACGTCAACGTCTCGATCTCCATCTTCACCCCCAAATCCCACACCCCGCTCCAGTGGATCGGCCAGCGTGACCTCGACTACGTCGATCGCGCCCAAACCATCATCAGAAACGCCGCCCGCGGAAAACGCCACATCAAGATCAGCTTCCACAACCGACACCGAAGCCGCGTCGAAGCCGTCCTCGCCCGCGGCGACCGACGCGTCGGCCCCGCCCTCCAACACGCCTGGAAACTCGGCGCGCGATTCGACGCCTGGGAAGAAACCTTCCATCCCGACCACTACTACCGCGCCATCGAACACGCCGGCCTCGACCCAGCCTTCTACGCCCATCGCAACATCCACCCCGACCGCGCCCTGCCCTGGGACCACCTCCAGCCCGCGCCCCAGAAATCCGTCCAACTCCACCAACTCCATAGAGCCCTCGACCTGATCCCCGACGGCCGGAATCTCTTTTCGTAAACCGCCCGCCGCCCCGTACAATACCGGCAAAGGAGGAACCGTGGCGATAGACCTCGACCGTCACATCCAAAGCTTCACCCGCGTCGCCGTCGACCTCGCCTCAAGCGGAGCCGAACTCGCCTTCGGCCTCATGGGCAAAACCGCCGTCTCCCTCAAGGACGACCACACCGTCGTCACCGAAGCCGACCACCGAGTCCAGGAAATGATCGTCCAGCGGCTGCGGCGACTCTTCCCCACCCACGGCATCATCGCCGAGGAAGCCTCCGACATGCTCAAACCCGATGAACTCGAACGCGAGTGCGTCTGGGTCATCGACCCCATCGACGGAACCCGCTGCTTCGCCGCCGGCATCCCCAGCTTCACCTGCTCCGTCGCCATGCTCTACCGCCACGCGCCCGCCGTCGCCGCCATCGCCCTGCCGCGACCGCGAATGATCTTCCACACCAGCCTCAACGAACCCACCCGACTCAACAATCAGCCGGTCCGCGTCACCGACCGGCCCCTCGACCAGCGCAGCGTCATCGCCGTCTCCGGCTCCGAACTCCTCCACGTCCCCGAATACCTCCGCCGGTGGGCCGGCGTCCGTATCGTCCGCGACTTCGGATCCGTCGCCTACCACATCGCCCTCGTCGCCGCCGGAAAACTCGACGCCGCTATCAACTTCAAAGGCAAACTCTGGGACGTCGCAGCCGCCGCCCTCCTCCTCGACCGCGCCGGCGGAACCATCCTCCGACTCGACGACCGCGGCATACCCAACCGCCAACCCCTCTGGCCCATCAACCCAAAAACCTACCGCCGAGAACCCCTCCCCCTCCTCGCCTGCTCCCCCGCCGCCGCCAACCAACTCCAAACCGAAATGACCTGAAACCCATGCCGTCACCCCTTAGAAGTGCGTCGCCCAAATGTAGGTCCGCCGCCC
>JAAYCJ010000028.1 GCA_012729815.1 Phycisphaerae bacterium
ATGTCCAGTGATCATTCACGCGGTGGTTCAAGATGGTCGGTTCGGCTTGACGGCGAAGGCACGTTGCGTCAGGCGTGATCGATGTTTCGGCTGGCGGCCTGTTTGCGGATCTGTCCCGGGGTGAGATTGAGGCATTTGCGGAAGACTCGGCAGAGATGGTAGGCATCTGCCAGGCCGGTCTTGTCGGCGACGGCTTTGATGGGCAGGCTGGTGGTGAGGATCAGGTCGCGTGCGAGGTGGACCCGCTGGAGGCGCAGGGCCTGCATGGGGGTTTGTCCGGTCAAGGCGCGGTATCGCCGGACGAAATGGTACTTGCTGAGGCCGACGTTGGCGGCCAGGTCCTCGAGTCGGATGGGTCGGGCGATATGGTCGGCGATGTAGTCGCGTGTCCGTTCGATCAGACCCGACGGCGGATGGAGGCACAGTTCGACCGCGTGGGCCATCGCGGCTCGGAAGAGCAGGCGGGCCTGAGCTTCGGGCCATGGGCCGGGTCGTTTGCGCAGGGAGAGGATCCAATCGCATACCATGCGGATTCTGCCGCCGGCGTCGTGCCATCGAGTTGGCAGTTGGTTGGGCAGCTCGGGCCAGCGAAAGGCGATGAACGACGTATGGAGTCGTCCCTCGCTCCATTCCTCGTGGACGACGTTCCGACGGTAGAGCAGCGCGTCACCCTCCTCGGCGCGGATCACGTGGCCGCCGATTCGCACGTGTTGCGAGCCCTCGTGCACGACGATCAGCTCGTGCACCTGCGGGTGGCTGTGCGGTTTGATGTACCATCGCCGGCCGGAGGGCTGATGGTCACCCAACGCGATGAACTCGCAGGCCTCGATATCCATGAGCAATTTTCGTCAATAAAAAGCAACGCGGGCCATTGTGGTCCCGTTAAAAGCCTTTATGATGGTCATTTGGAACAGTTTTACAGATATCCGCTGGTATCGCAAGAGCAATTTCGGCCCAACGACGGCGGGCGAGGAGCGGATCGCCATGCGCGAACGGGTACGGATCGGTTTTGTCGGGGTCGGCAGCATGGGGCAGATGGCCCATCTGAGGAACTACGTGACGAACGACGAGTGCGAGGTCGTGGCGATCGCCGAGGTGCGGCGGCCGACGGCCGAGCTGGTCGCCGAACGGTACGGCGTGCCGAAGGTCTATTCCTCCTACCGGGAGATGACCGACGCCGAGCGTCTCGACGGGGTCGTGGCGATCATGAACTTCACTCTGCACGCCGGGCTGCTTCCCGATCTGTATCCTCGGGCTGCCAATGTGATCACGGAAAAGCCGCTCGCCGCGTCGCCGGAGGCCGGGCGGAAGCTCGCGGACGCCGCCGCGAAGGCCGGGTGCACGCACATGGTGGCCTACCACAAGCGGTCGGACCCGGCCACGCAGTACGCCAAATCCGTGATCGATCAGTGGAAGGCCTCGGGCGAACTGGGCAAGCTCAAGTACATCCGGATCACCATGCCTTCGGGCGATTGGGTGGCCAACGGCATGATCGGGCGGCTTGACGGCGGCGGCGAGCTGCCTCCGCTGGAGAAGGAACCGCCCATGAACCTGCCCGAGGAGGTCCAACGCAAATACGTGGCCTTTGTGAACTACTACATCCATCAGGTCAACCTCATGCGCCATTTTCTGGGCGAACCGTACAAGGCGAGGTTCGTCGACAAGTCGGATGTCATCCTGACGGTCGAGAGTGCTTCGGGCGTTTGCGGGGTCATCGAGATGACGCCGTACCAGACGACGCTCGAATGGGAGGAACAGGCGCTGATCGCCTTCGAGAAGGGGTACATCAAGCTCAAGCTCCCGGCCCCGCTGGCCGTCAATCGCCCGGGCGCCGTGGAGATCTACCGCGACCCGGCCAAAGGCACAACGCCCGAGCGGATCACGCCGACGCTTCCGTGGGTCCACGCGATGCGTCAGCAGGCGATCAATTTTGTGAAGGTCTGCAAGGGCGAGATGGCGCCGCCGTGTGACGCCGCTGAGGCGCTGGAGGACCTGAAGGTCGCGCGGGAGTATCTTGATCTGTGGAGCCGCCGTTGACGGGTTGCACCAACGGAGAAACCAGCGGCGCACCTTGTCCAAGTGGACCAAGGGCTGTGACGGGAACGATTGGTGTGAGAAAGGGCCGCCGTGGGTAAAGTGAGAATCGGATTTATCGGGGTCGGGTCGATGGGGCAGATGGCCCATCTGAGAAACTACGCGACTATCCCGGAGTGTGAAGTCGTGGCCATCGCCGACCTTCGGGAGAAGACGGGCAAGCTCGTCGCTGAACGGTACGGAGTTCCGCACGTATACCGCGACTACGTCGAGATGTTGGACACGGAGCGGCTGGACGGGGTGGCTGTCATCCAGCATTTCAGTCAGCACGCAGCCATGCTGCCCAACGTATACCGGAGGGCCAGGAACGTGTTGACCGAAAAGCCTCTTGCGGTTTCCGTTTCGGCGGGCGAAGGGCTGGTCAACGCCGCCAGAGAGTTCGGCTGCCGGCACATGGTGGCGTATCACAAACGTTCGGACCCGGCAACGATGCACGCCAAGGCCATCGTGGATCGATGGCGGACGTCGAATGAGATGGGATCGTTGCGATACATCCGCATGTTCGTCACGATGCCGGTAGGCGACTGGGGTTGCAGCGGATTCGTCGGGATGCTGAACGGCGGCGACCCCAAGCCTCCGCTGAACGCGGAACCTCCCATGACCGATCTTGCTGCCGACGCCCACAAGCAATACCTGAATATCGTCAACAACTATGTCCATCAGATCAATCTGATGCGTTTTTTCCTGGGCGAGTCGTACCACGTGACCTATGCGGAAAAGACCGGCGTGCTCATGGCCGTTGAAAGCAGGACGGGCGTTCCCGGCGTCATTGAACTCGAACCGTATCGCACCACGCGTGAGTGGGAGGAAACGGTCCTGATCGCTTTCGCCAACGGGTATGTCCGGCTGAGGCTTCCCACTCCCATGGCGGTGAACCGGGCCGGCGAAGTGGAGGTCTTCACCGATCCCGGCGGGGACGAGACGCCGCGACGGACCGTTCCCAGCCTTCCGTGGGTCGATGCGATGCGTCAGCAGGCGATCAATTTCGTGAGGGTCTGCAAGGGCGAGATGGCGCCGCCATGCGACGCCGCTGAGGGCCTCGACGACCTCAAGGTCGTTCGGCAGTACGTTGACCTGTGGACGCGCCGTTGAGAGGAAGAAAGGTGATCCACCCGAACTGATAGAGGATTCTACTATTTGGGAGCAACCCATGCCGCCACTGAGATTTCAGAAGGTTCTCATTGCCGACGAGCGCTACGAATCGGCCGGCGTCTTTGACGTGGACAACGACGGCGTGCTCGATATCGTCAGCGGATCGTACTGGTATCCGGGCCCGCACTTCGACCGCAAGTGCAAGATCGGAAACGTCTTGCCGGTGGAGAACGAGTACTACGACGATTTTTCGACGATCGGGCTGGACATCAACGGCGACGGGTATATGGATTTCATCACCGGCGGCTGGTGGGGCAAGACGCTCCGCTGGCGGGAGAATCCACAGGGCGATCCGGGCAAGCCATGGCCGGAACACGTCATCGCCGAGACCGGCAGTATCGAGTCGACGCGGGCGTGGGACATCGACGGCGACGGGATCATCGAGATCGTCCCGAACACGCCGGGCGGACCGCTGGTCGTCTACAAGCTCGTCACGGATGGCCGCGGGCGCGGGACGGGCCAGTTTGCCATGCACGTTGTTCATGACAAGCCCCAAGGCCACGGCCTGGGCTGCGGCGACGTCAACGGCGACGGGCGTCTGGACTTTATCCTCAACAACGGTTGGCTGGAAGCTCCGGCCGACCCGTTCGGCGGGCAATGGGTCTTTCACGAGGAGTTCCAATTCGGCAGCGCCAGCGTGCCCATTCTCGTCGCCGACGTCAACGGCGACGGCCTCAACGACATCATCGTCGGCCAGGGCCACAACTACGGCCTCGACTGGTACGAGCAGCGGATCGACAAGGGCAAGCGCACGTGGATCAAGCACCCGATCGACCCGTTCAACAGCCAGTACCACGACCTGTGGTGGGTCGACCTCGACGGTGATGGCGAGTGCGAACTGGTGACGGGCAAACGCTACCGCGCCCACTGCGGGCACGATCCCGGCGAGTACGATCCGTACGGTCTTTACTATTTCAAGTGGACCGGTGAGGGGTTCGCCAAGCAGGTGATCGACTACGGCCCGATCCGCCAGGCCACCGGCTGCGGGATTTCGTTTCAGGTGGTCGATATCGACGGCGACGGCCGGCTGGATATTGTCGCTCCGGGCAAGGACGGGTTATACTTGTTCAGGAACATGGGTCACGCTCAAAACATGGGAGACTGACATGCCCTGTCCGAAGCGGCTCCGAGGCGCAGCGGCCGTCGTGGCTGTGGTCGCGATGTGGCCGGCTGTGCCTTGTGTCTGGGCGGAAGATGCGTCGACCTCGAAGCCCGCGCAGACGACGGCGTTTGTTCCCAGCCGCGCCGCGCTGGATGAGGTCTACGAATGGCTCCAGCACAATCCGCCCGACGGGACGAACCGGGATGCGCGGCGCCGGCGTATGGCGGTCATCCAGGCTGCGTGTGACCGTCTGGCGCCTGCCGACTGGGACCGGTACAGCAACGCGTGGACCGAGCCGAACGCCGACCAGATCGACGACGCGATGGAGCGGGAGCATCCGGCCCTCTACTACCTCGGCAACGCGACGGCGAGGGCGCTGGCGGACATCCGCGCCACGCGGGTCAGGAAGGGCCTGGCGTTGTGGTATCTGTACAACATGGGCTACGTGTTCAAAACGCCGGACGCCTGTTTCGCCATCGACGTGCATTCCCGCCACGCCGAGCGGCTGGTGGACGATCTGGACTTTGTGCTGGCCACTCACGAGCACCCCGATCACTGGTCGCAGCTCTTGCTCGACGCCATGATCGAAGCGAAGAAACCCGTCGTCACCCGCTGGTACGCGGGCAGCACGATCGTCGACGAACCCGCCGAATTCCGCTTCGGGACGGTGCGGGTCAAGGTCGACATCGGCGACCACAACCACCCCGGCAGCGTCAACGACATGCTGATGTTCCAGGTGGACTGCGGGCCCTCGGCCAACGACGCGGTGATCTATCACACCGGCGACGACAGCAACGTCCTGAAGATGCAGCCGGATCGGACGCCGGACGTCCTGATCTTTCATGTTCAGTGCAACGGCATGAACGTCAACGACGCGTTTCGCCGCGTTGGGCCGCGGATGATGCTGCCGTCGCACCTGCTCGAACTGGGACATTGTCCGACGCCGCCGCGAATCAGCCGCTGGCCGTTCGAGTTCGCGTTCGCCGTCATCGAGCCCACTCCGCCGGACCGCGCCGCGATCCTGACCTGGGGCGAACGGTGGCTGCTGCCGGGAACGGTGCTCGAAACGCCGGCGACGCAAGACGCTTCAACATCGCCCAGGGAATCGCGATGACGATGACGGCCGAGGATCTCCGCTGCGAGTATGAAAGCAGTCCTTTGGGGCTCGACGTTCCTCCGCCGCGGTTCAGTTGGGTGCTTGCATCGGAGGCACGCGGCACGCGGCAATCGGCGTATCATCTTCTGGTGAGCACGAGTCCCGAAGCCGTCTCCGCCGGGAAGGGCAACCTCTGGGACACCGGACGGGTGGAGTCAGATCAATCGACCGGAGTGTGCTATCGGGGCCGTCCCCTTCGGAGCGGTCAGCGCTGTTTCTGGCGCGTCCGCTGCTGGAACGAAGAGGGCCAGGCCGGGCCGTGGAGCGACGCGGCCGTTTTCGAGATGGGCCTTCTCGACGAGCAAGACGGGATGGGCACCTGGATCGGCGGCGACAGGGGGATTTCCTCGCCTCTGTTGCGCAAGGAGTTTGATTTGCCGGACGGATTGGCCGGCGCGCGGCTCTACATCTCCGGTCTGGGCGGCTATGAGGCGTTCATCAACGGACAACGGGTGGGCGATCACGTTCTCGATCCCGCCGCGACGGACTACGACCAGCGAATCCTCTACGTGACGCACGATGTGACTTCTCTGCTGAAGCCCGGCGTCAATGCGATCGGCGTGATGCTGGGAAACACGTTCTACTGTCAGCCGAGCGAGCCGAACCTGACGGACGCGATCTATGCCTACGGCGACTCGCCGCGGCTGCTGTTGCAGTTGAACGTGGAATTGCAGGACGGCGGCCGCCTGAGCCTCCATTCGGACCAGGAGTGGCGGGTGTCCGACGGCCCGATCCGTTTCAACAGCATTGCGGGCGGCGAAGTCCACGACGGCCGGATGGAGAAGCCGGGCTGGACGGAAGCCGGCTACGACGACTCCGGATGGCAGCGCGCCGAGGTCCGGCCGTCGCCCGGCGGCAAGCTCGAATCCCAGACGATGCCCGCCATGAAGGTCATCCAGACCCTGCAGCCCGTCGCTTGTCGGCAAGTCCGGCCGGGCGTTCGTGTGTACGACATGGGGCAGTGCTTCGGCGGATGGGTGCGGCTGCGGGCCCGCGGGCCGCACGGAGCCAGGATCATCGTTCAGCACAGCGAGTACCTCGCGGAGGATACCGGGCTGGTCGAAAAGCGGCCGTATCCCGGAACGCTCGAAACGGCCTCCTACGTGCTCAGGGGCGGCGGCGAGGAGGTCTGCGAGCCCCATTTTACGTTCCATCCGGTTCGATACGTCCAGATCGAGGCGCCCGCCGACGGAGTGAGCATCGACGACGTGCAGGGCTGCGTCGTTCATTCCGCGGTGGACCTTTCGGGCGATTTCGAATGTTCCAATGCGATTCTCAGCCGCATTC
>JAAYCJ010000029.1 GCA_012729815.1 Phycisphaerae bacterium
GGTTAGCGCGAAGCTTGAGCTGGGATAGCCGGCGATGGCGGGTCGAGGCAACCGCAGGCTGGGTCAGGCCGGCGCCTCGGCCGGTCCGGCGGGCAGGGTGAAGTGGAAGGTGGTGCCTCTGCCGAGTTCGGATTTGACCCAGATTCGGCCGCCGTGTCGTTCGACGATTTTTTTGCAGATGGCCAGTCCGATTCCGGTGCCCCGGTACTTATCGCGGGCGTGCAGCCGCTGGAAGATGACGAAGATTTTGTCGGCGTATTCCTGTTCGAATCCGATGCCGTTGTCGGCGACGGTGAATCGCCAGAAGGCGTCTTCACGGTCGGCTGAGATGGTGATCTTCGGAGCTTGGTCCTCGCGGCGGAACTTCATGGCGTTGTCGAGGAGGTTCTGGAACAACTGGGTGAGCTGGGTGTCGTCGGCGGTCACGGTGGGCATGTGGCCCCAGGTGATGGCGGCTTCGCTTCGTTCGATGGCCACTTTGAGGTTGGCGACGACCCGGCGGAGGACGTCATCGACGCCGATCGGTTCGGGGGGTTTGGCGCGGCTGTTGACTCGGGAGAACTGGAGGAGGTCGCTGATGAGCCGCTGCATGCGCAAGGCCCCGTCGACGGCGTGTCCGATGAATTCGTCGGCGTCGGCGTCGAGTTTGCCTTCGTATCGGCGTTTGATGAGCTGCATGAAGCTGGCGACCATTCGGAGCGGTTCCTGGAGGTCGTGTGAGGCGACGTAGGCGAATTGTTCGAGTTCGGCGTTTGAGCGGGCGAGTTCCTGGGTTTGGTGCTGGAGGGCCAGTTCGGCTTCGCGGCGTTGGGTGACGTCCTGGCAGATGGCCACTCCGCCGAGGAGGTGGTTTTCGTCGTCAGCGATGGGGGCGAAGTAGATGTTCAGATAGGCGCTGCGACCCTGGCCCAGTGTGGTTCGTCCGTCGTAGTGTGCCCGCTGGCCGGCGAGGCAGCTTTCGAGTGCGGCGAACATTCGGCTGTCCTTGACGGCGCTGAGGAGGTCGAGCCCGACCAGCCGTTCTCTGGGGGTTCCGATGATCTCGGCGAGTCGTTCGTTGCAGGTGGTGAGCGTTGCCTTGTGATCGAAGTGGGCGATTCCCAGGGGGGAGTTTTCGAAGATGGTTCGGTATTTTTCCTCCGATTCGCGCAGGGCCCGTTCGGCGAGTTCCCGCCATTCGAGTTCCTGCTTGAGCTGGTCGTTGATGGTGGCGAGTTCCTCGGTGCGTTCCTCGACGCGTTTTTCGAGGCCGTCGCGGGCCCGCTGGAGTTCCTGCGAGCGGAGCATGAGTTCGCGGGTTCGGCCTTCGAGGCGTTCGTTGACCTGTCGGACCTGGCTCAAGAGGCGGTCGCGTTCGAGTTCCTTTCGGCGGGCCTCGGTGACGTCGATGGCGTAGTGGAGGTAGATGTCGGCGTCGAGCGGGATCCAGTAGGTGTCCCAGATTTTGCCGAGCATTTCGACGTCGGGGCGGTTCTGGGCTGTTCCTTCGTCCAGCGCCTTGTCGCCAAGGCAGAAGGCGCAGTGAAAGGGCGCATCAGCTCCCGCCCCATCCATCGCCTTGGCTGCTTCGCGGCATTCGGGAAGGTGCTCGCTGCGACCGAAGTCGCGCCAACAGAGTCCCCCCGCCACGGCTCCGACCTCACGGGCGATTCGGTTGGCGGCGAGGATGGTCCGGTCGCGGCGGATCAGCATGGCGGGGTGGGGCAGGCTGTCGAGGAGGAGTTCGTTGAGGGCGGCGGTTTCCTGGAGGGACATTTCGGCTTCTTTGCGGGCGGTGATATCGCGGTTGCTGGCGCGGATGCCGAGCGGGCGGCCGTCGTCGGCGGTCACGGACTGGCAGACGTGTCCGATCCACCGCTGTTGGCCGGTGCGGTCGACGATTCGGAAATCGAGGGACCGCAGTTCGCCGGTCGAGGACGGTTCGTGTTGATGGTCGGCGCAGCGGGCGCGGTCGTCGGGATGGATGATCCGTTCGATCAAGGCGGGGTTTTCGAGGAATTCGGCCGGGCTGTAGCCGGTGAGTCGCCGGCACGACGGCGAGACGTAGACCATGCGGCCGTTGGGGTCCAGCCAGTACTCCCAGTCATAGGTGAAATCGGCGACGGTCCGGTAGCGTTCCTCGCTGGCCCGCAGCGACTCTTCGCTGAGCTTGCAATTGCGGAACAGGACAGCGTAAGGCTGGCGCAGGCCGGTTTCGATCAGGGCCTTGTAGAGCAGGTAGAAGGCGGCGATCTTGAAGAAGTGGCCGAGGAGGTTCCTGACCGAGTAGGCATTTGGATATATCGTGAAGAGAAACTCGGAGACGACCGTCAGGGCGATCGAGCCCAACAGGAATTGGAGCACGAGGCGGTCGAATTCGTCGCGGGACCGCCACAGCAACACCATTGCCGTCAGGAGCATGGCAATGATGACGTACTCGCTGACGATCTTGAAGGTGGTGAGTCCCTGTCCGGCGGGCAGGCAGGCTGGGAAGACGTCCCGTGCGAGAATCAGAAAGAGGACCAGCCCCAGGACGGCGAGGTAGCCGGCCGTCACGGCGGCCACCGGCACCTGGCGGCGTAGAAAGACGAAGCCGCCCAACAGCGTCAGGGCCTGGAGGGATCTGGCGGCGATCCACAACTGGGTGGCTGGATCGGTGTCGGCCGGGCTCACGCCGGGGATGACTCCCATTCCCTCGTAGGCCAGCATGTGGACCAGGTCGAGTCCGGCCACGAACAGGTAGCCGATGCCCAGGAACAGCAGATAGCCGTTGTCGAAGTAGCGTCGGGAGTTCCAGGCGATCATGAAGATTCCCGCCGCGACGGCGATGCTGAAGAGTTCGACCAGCGCGTGAAGCAGGAGGAAGTGGCCCATAGCCCGGATCCACAGCAGCAACACGAGCACCGCCACGGCCAGAGCCAGGACGAACCAGGGCGAGAAAGCGCCCCCTTCCATCGGCTGCACACCCGGGGTGGCGGAGACCGGAACTACGTGCCGTCCCTTTGTATTCCCCAACCGTACTGCCGTCTGATTTCCGCCAGATAGCATGCTCAATTCCCGGGGCCCGTTCCACGCCGTCAGGGGCCTGTGGAATTATAGCCCCCTCCTTTCAGGCAGAAGTGTTATTGTAGAGCAGTCCGGCCGTGGGATCAAGGGCCGTGCCGCCACATCCTGCCCAGTTTTCTCACTTTTACATTTTGCCCGTGGCCGGCGTGGGTGGGTGCGTGTAAAATGTCGGAGACTCGAGAGCAAAACGGCTAGGATATGAGAAAACTTCCGACTATCAGTGTTCTTGCGATAACGGCAGCCGGGATGTTCGGCGCCGCGTCTTCTTCGGTGGCGGCGGGGAGCCCGGAGCCGACGGCGGTATGGGTTCAGCCGACTCGGACGGGCCAGTGGCTGGTGGTTCAGCAGAAGGACGGGGATTCCCATTTTCTTCACGCTGGGTATCAGACGGCGCAGGCCCGGTGGCAGTGGTTTCAGGTGAATGGCCAGGCACAGGCGGTGGGCTCGACGCTTGAATACCTGTATCTGGCGTTTCAGGATGGATTTGTGTATCGCTACAGCTCCGAGAAGGGGCGGGTGTCGAAGTATGCTGTGCGGGTGCCGGAGGAGTATCGGCTTCGGGCGCTGACCGGCGGGATCGATCGGAAGCGGCTGTATGCGATCGGTCAGTACAGCCCGAAGCAGCCGGATACGCAGAGCGCTGCGGCGACCTCGCCGGCTGGGCGGCAGGTGATTTTCGAGTACGTTCGCGGCGAGTGGCAGGCGTTGGCCGATCTGCCCGAGATGGTGGAGGAGACGGACGCGGTGTCGTTCGTTCCGGACGTCCGGCAGATCGATTTGCTGATCCAGAAGGGTACGCGGCGGTTTGCCCACTGGGTTTTCCGCAACGGTGCGTGGTCGGGGCCCAACCGTTTTGAGCTTGACGAGGCGGTCGGGCGGCACTGGTTGGGCGTATCGTCGGCTGCGAGTCCGCTGTATTTGGCGGCCTGCCGTCAGACCGATGGTGCGGCGCGGCTTGATTTGTACAGTATCGGCGAACAGGGCGACGTGTCCGATCCGGTCGCCCTTCCCGTTCGCGACGGCGCGGCTGACCATTGCGAACTGCTCGACGTCGCCTTTACCGCGAGTCATCTGGAGTTGGTGCAGCTTTTGGCCGGGGGCGAGGCAAGGCTGGCGCGATACGACTACGCCGGCCAGGCCGTCGGGGAGCCGGAGGAGTTGCCGGCGTCTCTGCGGACGGAGCCGGCCCGGGAGCCGGAGATCACGAACCTGGTGATTCTGGTCCTTTTGGCGTTCCTGTTCTTCCTGGCGCGGGCGTTCCATCCGGCCCGGACGCCGGAGTTGCCGTCCGACGTAGCGTTGGCGGAGTACTGGCGTCGCACACTGGCGGCGGTGATCGATTTTCTGCCGGTGTCGCTGGCGGTCTCGTTGATCTGGTACGATCGGTTCAATGAGCTGTACCTTCAGGCCGGGTCGTTCTCGCAACTGGTCGAGCAGTCGGCCCAGGACAGTCGCCTGGTGTTCGCGTCACTGGCGACGGTGATCGGGTACGGGCTCTACTGCATGATTACGGAACTGATCTGGTCGGCGACGCCGGGCAAGCTGCTTTTCGGTCTGCGGGTGCGTTCGGCCCGCGATCCGGCCTCGCCGGCGTCGGTGTTGCAGATCGTGGTTCGGAACGTTGCCAAGGCGTTGGAGCTGTATTCGCCGCCGCTGTTCGTGGTGATGTTGATGACGCTGTTTTTGACGAGCCTGCGTCAGCGGACGGGCGATCTGCTGGCTGGGACCATCGTGGTGCAACCGGCCCCTACCGGGGAGGCGCCGCCCCATGAGTGACCTGGTGCGTCAGGTGTTCGATCTGATACTGCCGGCGGTGGAACGGGCGCGGCGGCTTGGGGCGGCGTTCGCGGACGTGCGGGCGGTTTCGTCGACGGGGAGTTCGCTGCTGGTCCAGGACGAACGTGCGGAGAAGATGTTCCACTCGCACAGCGCGGGGATCGGGGTGCGGGTGCTGGTGGATGGGAGTTGGGGATTTGCCAGTTGCGACGGTTTCGACCGGCGTCAGCTCGAAGACGGTTTGGAGCAGGCGATGGCGCTGGCCCGATTGGCGGCGCCGGTGGTGGCGGACCGGGGCATGGTCGCATCGGTTGAGCCGGTTCGCGACGAGGTTCGGCGACTTGGGCGGCTCGAGGTGGACCAGATCAGCCTTGAGGAGAAGCGCCGGCGCTGCCTGGAGCACGAGCGGCTGGCGTTGGCGGCGGGCGAAGGGAAGATCGTCAATTCGATGGTGGGCTACGGCGACGCGGTGCGGCGGCAGTGGGTGGTCAATACGGCCGGCACGCAGGTGTATACGGAGCTTGGCCGTGCGCGGCTGAGTTGCCAGGTCACGGCGATCGAGGGCAAGGTTCGTCAGCGGAATTTCCAGGTGCTCGGGCATCAGGGCGGACCGGAGCTTCTGCTGGACGTGGCGCCGGAACAGATTTCGGTGAAGGCGGGCCGGAAGGTGCTTGAGCAGTTGCGGGCGAAGAAGGCTCCGGCGGGCGAGTTTCCGGTGGTTTTTCATCCGACGATCAGCGGGCTGCTGGCGCACGAGGCGCTCGGGCACAACGCGGAGGGCGACAGCGTGTGGACCGGCCAGTCGATCCTGGCGGGCAAGTTCGGCGAGCCGATCGCCAGCCCGCTGGTGACGATCGTGGACGATTCGACTCTGGCGGGCAAGTACGGTTCGGAGCCGTACGACAGCGAGGGCGTGGCGGCGCGGACGCGGACGATCGTCAAGGACGGCGTGTTGACGGAGTTGCTTCACAGCCTGGAGACGGCGGGGCAGTTTCAGACCCAGCCGAACGGCTGCGGACGCGCGCAAGACCACACGTCGCCGCCGATCTGCCGGATGAGCAACACGTTCTTTCAGCCGGGCGAGTCGACGTTCGAGGAGATGCTGGCGGGGATTGAGCGCGGCATCTATCTGCGGGAGGGGCACGAAGGGTACGTGTATCCGGAGCGCGGGCAGTTTTTGTGCCGGGCCCATGAGGCGCAGATGATCGAGCACGGTCGGCTGGGCGAGCCGCTTCGCGACGTGAGCGTCAGCGGGCTGCTGGTAGAGACGCTGATGAATATCGACAAGGTCGGCGGCGATTTCGAGATGATTTTTCCAGGCACGTGCGGCAAGTCGGGCCAGGGCGTGCCGACGGATTGCGGCGGGCCGCATCTGCGGGTATCGAAAATGGTGGTCGGAGGCGAGAGCGCATGAGCCGCGAGGGGCACAACAGCACCGCCGAGATCGAGCGTCCGGAGGCCCTGCTGCCTGGCGCGGCGCGGGCGGTGGAGCTGGCCCGGAAGGCGGGGGCCGAGTGGGCGGACGCGTCGGTTTCGCTGTCGCGCGGGTTGAACGTGGTGGTCGAGAAGAGTTCGATCAAGAGCGCCGAGGCGGACTGGAGCCGGCACCTGTCGATTCGGGCGTACGTTGGCGGCGGGATGGGTTACGTGTCGAGCAGCGGCGCGGCGGCGAGCGACCTGGCGGAGTTGGCGGAGAAGGCGGTCGCGCTGGCCAGGTCGGCGAGTCCCGATCCGGATTTCGCGGCGTTGCCCGATCCGCAGAGTCCGTCGCGGATTCCGGTGACGTTCGATCCGAAGATTCTCTCGCTGACCGCTGACGATATCATCGGCTGGACGTGCGGCAACCTGGAGGCGGCTCGCGGGGTTCGGTCGGACGCGATCATCAGCGGGGACGCGGCGTTTTCGGCTGGGGCTGGGGCGTTTGCGAGCAGTTCGGGCATTCGGATCGCCCGGAACAGCACGAGCGTGTATTTGAGTTTTTTCGCGGTGGTCAAGGACGGCTCGGACGTCGGCAGTTTCGCCGATCACACGAGCGCCCGTTTCCTGGATGACTTCGATCCATCGCCGGAGCTGGCGGCGCGGATCACCCGGAGGGCGTTGGAGTACCGCAAGGCCCGCCGGGTTCCCACCGGACGGACGACGCTGGTGCTTGGGCCGCGGGCGGCGTTTGACCTGGTGGCGGATCTGGTTTCGGCGGCGAGCGCCGAGTCGATTCAGCGGCGTCGCAGTTTGCTGGTCGATCGGCTGGACGGGACGATCGGGTCGGAGTTGCTGACGGTGACGGATGATGGGCTGATCGATCGCGGCTTGTACTCCGGGCCTTACGACGCGGAGGGGGCGGCGCGGCGGGTGGTCACCGTTTTCGACCGCGGCCGGTTCAATGCGGCCCTTCACAACAGCTACACCGCCCACAAGGCCAAGACGCAGAACACCGGTCACGGTCAGCGGACGGGCGGGATTTCATCGACGAATTTGCAGATCGCCCGCGGCGAGCATTCGGCGGCTGAGCTGATCGGCGAGGTGGAGGACGGAGTTTACCTGGAGATCGGGTCTCTGGATCCCGATCTGACCAGCGGCGACGTTTCGACGAGCCTGGATTTCGCGTTCAAGATTGAGAAGGGCGAACTGGCCTACCCGGTGGCCAACGCGATGGTCGGCGGTTCGCTGCTGGAGCTGCTGGGCGATCTGGACGCGGTCAGCGCCGATTACCGCGACGATCCGGGCAACCCGAAGCCCACCATCCGCATTCGCGACGTTCAGATTTCCTCCGAAGGAGATTAGGCTGTGAAGGAGGGCAAGGGCGCGTTGAGCGGGCTTGACGAGCTGGTCGGGCAGGTGGTGGTGATCGACTTTGCCGGTCCGACGATGATCATCGGGCGGCTGGTCCGGATCGCCGATGACGCGTTCGTTCTCGACGACGCCGATCTGTACGACCGCGAGGAGAGCCACAGCGGGAAGGAACTGTACCTGATCAACACGCGGAAGTTCGGGGTGAAAGTCAGCCGACGTCGGACGTACGTGCCGCGTCAGAATGCCATCGCGGTTTCCGCCCTCGACGACGTGATTGCCGATTAACCACTGCGATAGAAGGAGCCACAGGCATGCGGATATTCATCACCGGCGGCGCGGGGTACGTGGGCAGCCATTGCTCGCGGCAGCTTCGCCAGTCGGGCCATACGCTGCGGATTTACGACAACCTAGGGGCTGGACATCGTGCGGCGGTGGCGGAGGGCGAGTTGGTGGTGGGCGATCTGGCCGACCTGGCGGCATTGCGGGCGGCAATGGCGGCGTTTGCGCCGGACGCGGTGATGCACTTTGCCGCGTCGATCGCGGTGGGCGAGTCGGTGGAGAAGCCGCTGCTATACTACCGCAACAACGTGGCCAATACGATCGGGCTGCTGGACGTGATGGCTGAGTTGGACGTTCGCCGGCTGGTGTTCAGTTCGACGTGCGCGATTTACGGCGAGCCGGAGACGACGCCGATGACCGAGGATCTGCCGGCCGATCCGAAGAGCCCGTATGCCCGCACGAAGTACATGATGGAGCAGGTGTTCGCGGATTGCTCAGCGGCGTGGGGATTAGGGTTTGCGGCGCTGCGGTATTTCAACGCGTCCGGTGCGGCGTCGGACGGTTCGATCGGCGAGGATCACGATCCGGAGACGCATTTGATTCCGATCGTGCTGCAGGTGGCGCTTGGCCGGCGCAAGCAGGTTCAGATCTATGGGACCGACTACCCGACGCCGGACGGCACGTGCATCCGCGACTATATTCACGTCGAGGATCTGGGTCGGGCTCATGAGAAGGCGCTTCTGGCCCTGGCGCCGGGCCGGTCGATCATTGCGAATCTCGGCACCGGCTGCGGGCATAGCGTTCGCGAGGTGATTGAGACGGCGAAGAAGGTGACCGGGTGCGATATTCCGATGGTCGAGACCGGCCGGCGAGCGGGCGATTGTCCCGTGCTCTATGCCGATCCGTCGCATGTCCGGAAGGTTCTCGGATGGCAGGCGCAGATCACGGAGTTGGAGGCGATCGTCGGGTCGGCTTGGCGGTGGCATCAGGCCCATCCCGACGGTTATTCCGTCTGAGCGGTTCAGGCGTTTTGCCAGGTTTGGGACTCGGCTGAGCGATAGGCCAGGTCGAGGTAGCGTTGGATTTCGATGCCGCGCAGGAGGGACGGCTCGGCTTGACGATCGTCGGCGACCGCGGCCAGAAAGTTGTGCAGGCTCTGGACGTGAGGCCGCAGCCATCCTCCGGCGACTTTGGCGGGCGGGAACTTGCCGCCGGGCGAGGGGTAGTGCTGGACGCAGTCGATGTCCTTGAAGCCCCGCGTGCCGCCTTGCGGCGTTTCGGGATCGGTGTTGTCGTAGAAGCCGAGCCAGTTGGGCCGCATCATGTCGAAGCGCATGGCGCCGCGGCGACCGTGGATTTCGAACTGCAGCTCGGAGTTCGTGCCGGTGGCGACCTTGGAAACTTCGAGCGTGCCGACGGCTCCGTTTTCGAGTTCGACGATCATGATCGCGAGTTCCTCAGCCTCCACTTTTCTTAGCCCCCCCCTGCCGTCGGGACGGACGGGCGTGAAGTTGTCGGTGCGGCAGAGGATTCGCCGGATCGGGCCGAGCAGGTGCGTGGCGAGGTCGATCACGTGCGAGCCGAGGTCGAGGATGACGCCGCCTCCGCCGATCGTCTTGTCGGATTTCCAGTTGACCGGTTTTTGGGGATCGACGTTGGTGGCGTGAAGCTGGCGGAAGCGGAACGAGAGGACGTCGCCGAGGCGGCCTTCGTCGGCGAGCTGCTTGGCCCGCATGGTGGCGGGGAAGAATCGGGCGTTCATGTGCATCTGGTTGGTGCGGACGTAGTTGGTCTGCTCGATGAGTTCGCGGAGGCGGCGGGCCTGGTCCCAGGTCGCGGTGACCGGCTTGTCGCAGAAGATGCACTTGCCGGCGCAGATGGCGGCGGCGAGCATGTCGTGGTGCAGGCTGTTGGGCGTGCAGATGTGGACGACGTCGATCGAGGGGTCGGCGATGAGCTGTTGCCAGTCGCGGATGACGGCGTGGTAGTAGCCGGTGGCCTCGGCGGCGGCGGCGTTGCGGTCGGATGTGGTGCACATCACGAGTTTGCGGACCTTGACCGGGGCGGGTTCGTAGTAGAGGGGCAACGTCACGTAGCCGAAGGTGTGGGCCCGGCCCATGAAGCCGTATCCGATGATGCCGACGGAGATTTCACGCATGTTCGATTCCTTGACTTCGTCTTAAGAGCGGCACGGAGCACGCGGAAGAGAGAAGAAGCCAGAAGTCAGAAGCCTGTAGTCAGAGTGAAGAGGGAAGACTCCGCCGAGGGCGGCGGAGCCACATTTTGCATTCCAGTATCTGGTATTTCCGTTTTCATCTCCTTTGGTCCGCGTGATCCGTGCCGGTCTTTTTCAGACGGGTTCGACGGAGGCGTTGCGTTGGGATTTGAGGGCTGCGGTGAAGAGGCGGTGGGCAAGGGCCTCCTCTTCGGGCGTCACGCAGCGGGCGAACTTTTTGGGGTGCGGGCCGTGTTCGAGTTCGTAGAGGAAGGCCGCCCACATCTGCATGATGCAGTCGATGAAGCCGGCTTCGAAGATGGGCCCGGTGATGGTCTTGAAGGTGAACTCGGAACCCATGTCGATCCGCTGCCACGCCTGTTCGCCGCCGGTGTAGTGCATGGTCTGGAGGAGTCGCGGGCTCTTGCTGCTGAAGCGGGCGGAGGCCTTGTCGCCCCAGACGTGGATGTACCAGGTGTTCTTCTGGCCGGGCGCGATGCGATGGGTCTTGATGGTCATCGGGAAGGGGTCGCCGCCGGCGGGGTCGAGGGCTTCGCAGGCGAGGGTGGCGTTGTCCCAGGTTTCGCAGGGGACCATGTTGCCTTTGCCGTCGGGCCGCTGCTTCATGAGGTTGCGGAGCAGGGCGCGGACGTTGAGCGGGGTCCAGCCGGCGCGGAACGGCATGTGGCAGGCGTGCATGCCGAGATCGCCCATGCAGCCGTACTCGCCGTTGACCTCGATGAGCCGCTTCCAGTTGATGGTCTTGGTTGGATCGAGGTCGGAGGAGTGGAGGAATCCGCTTTCGACCTCGATGATGCGGCCGAAGGCGCCGGATTCGATCATGTCGCCGATCCGCTGGGCGGCGGGGTAGAACGGGAAGTGCGAAGTGCTGCGGACGAAGACATTCGGATGCGCCTTGATGCATTCAAGGATGGCGTCGTTGGCGGGTTTGTCGATGCCGAAGGGTTTTTCGCCCATCAGGTGCTTGCCGGCTTGGATAATATCGCAGTAGAAGCGTTGGTGGAGGTTGTGCGGCACGGCGCAGTAGACGGCCTCCACCTGGTCGTTGGCCAGCAGTTCGGTGTAGTCTTTGGTCGCCTGGCGGATCGAGGGGAAGTGGGTCTGGTACCATTTCCAGAGGGCCTCGTTGGGGTCGCAGACGGCGACCAGTTCGGGCCGGACGTCCATATCGAGCAGGTGGCACCAGCGGGCGGTGATGCTGGCGAATTCGCGGCCCATCAGGCCGCAGCCGATGATTCCGAAGCGTACGGTGCGCATGGGTTTTACTCCTGATTCGTTACCGTGGCATGTGAGTTTGTCGTTGTCGATCGTCGATCATCTGTTTTTTAGGCGAACGTCTGTGAGAATTGGCGGGCGGCTTGCTCGGCCCGCTGGTCGACGGACATGGGGACGTTGTCGTAAATAGCCAGGGCCCGCCGCCAGTACTCATTGCGGATGGACTCGCGGTCCGGCTCGCTCTGCGAGAGCTTGGCGAACATTTCGGCAAACCAGAGCAGATCGTCGCGGTATTCCCGCGGCGAGGGGAACAGCGGCAGGTCGCAGTTGTCCATATCGGCGGAGCGGAGGTGTTCGATGATCTGAAGATACGCGCGGTGGGCCTCCTGTCGCGACCATTGACGGCGGGGATACCGGCCCCAGCCGCCGACGACCTCGAACGCCTCGAACAGCTCGCCCAGGGCTTCGTGCTGCGGGCCGAAGACGCGGCGGGCAAACTCGCGTGAGACGGGGTCCGGATCGCGGTCCGGATCGATCGCGGCCTGACCGGCGGCATAGAGGCACATATGGCTGAGCTTGGGCGACATGGTGTAGCTCATCGCACCGTGGAACGGGGCGGCGGACCGTTCCTCGCGGCGGCGTGAGAAGATTCGCGGCAGGCGCCAGTGCGGGTGGACCACCAGTTCGCCCTCGGTGACCGAATAGTCCCAACTGCTGATTCGCCGGAGGCGGGCGATTTCGCGGCAGTACGGGCGGGCGTCGCCGCCGCAGGTGCAGTCGGCGTCGGGGCTGAAGCCAAGGTTGACGCCGACCATTGCGTTGTCGGGGAATTCGGGCAGGCGTTTGAGGAAATCGGCCATCGCGACCTCGGCCCGCTGCGGTGAGCCGTTCCAGATGTGGGCTCCGATGCCGGTCTTGGGGTCGCAGCGACCTTCCAGCAGCTTGGTCCACGACCCGTCCCAGCCGGGCACGTGGATCAGGTCGTCGCCCCAGCCGGAGAACGGCGTGCCCCACGTGCCGATCTCGACCACCGACGAAGGACTTTCCTGAAGGGTGATCTCGCTGAGGCGCAGGGCCAGGTCGATGAACGTGTTATGGTCGCAGCCGTTGCGGTTGCAGCCGCCCGGATCGCCGGGAAAGATCCCGATGATGTCCGTACCTTTGAGCACGCCGGCCCAGTGTCGCCAGAGTTTTTCGATCAGGGCTTTGTCGTCGGGGTTGTTGGGGCAGGCGAAGTACCATTCGTGGCCGATCGTGTTGGGTGCGCTGATGTACTTGACCTGAAGGCCGCGCTGGTGGGCCAGGTCGATCACGGCGGTCATCGTTTCGACGAACTCGGCGTAGGTGCCGCTGCGGTCGAGGGCGGATTTGTAGACGGTCGGTTCGAGCCAGTATTCGAAGCAGGTGAAGCCGAAGGCCTTGATCATGTCGAGCAGGCCGGCGAACTCCCTGACGCCCCAGCGGCCGCCCGCGCCCGGATGCATCATGTTGGCGTTCCAGGCGTTCAGGAGGTGCGAGGCGAAGTTGACGTAGTAGGAACGATGCGCGAATGCCGCCATGATCATGCCACCATTACGTTAGTGTTTTGAGTAACTCGGATATTCTCTTCACAAATTCGATATCGCCGTCGGGCGGGACCTGATCGGCCACACCGATCACGAAGGGCGTACCTCGCCAACAGGCGAGCAGTTTGTCCAGATGGGCGCGCAGGTCGGACCAGGCGAACGGCGGTGCGAACATGGCGCCGGGCAATCCGCCCCAGAGGACGACCCGGTCACTGCCGGCCAGCGGCCGGAGATCCTCAAGCGTCACATCGCCGACCGGAGCGGGCGTGAGGGCCTCGACGGCGTCGAAGCCCAGCGCGGCCAGCTTCGGCAGCAGCGGCCGCACGACGCCGTCGAGATGGACGGCGACGCGGATGCCCGCTTCGTGCAGCCGGTCCAGGCGGCGGCGGTAGCGGTCGGCCATGTGCAGGTCGAAGAGGCCGGCGAGGTTGTCGCCGGAGAGGTTGTCGGGAAAGTGGACCAGCGGCGGCTTGGCTTGGCAGACCGCGTCGAGGATGGGTTGTTCCTGAGCGTCGAGCAGGTCGAAGATGCGGCCCACGAGTTCCTCGTGGTCCATCAGCAGGTAGATGCCGTGTTCGAGGCCGGCCCATTCGTAGAGGAAGGCCGGCAGCGGGCTTCGCGGCAGGCCGACCGAGGGCAGGCCGTCGCATTGCGACCAGAGTTGACGGCGCTGGTGGTAGTCGTCGAGGTTGGCCGGTTCCAGATGTCGATGCTGGAGCACGTAGAGCAGGGTCTCCAGGTCGCGCTGGTCTTGAACGGGATGCCGCGTGATCGCCTCGGAGCAGCTCTCGGCCATGAACTGGCGGTGTTCGCGAAGCTCTCCGGCGGGAGTCTTCCAGAGTCGGACCGTTCGCTCGCCGTCGCGGATTTGCGAGAATTCGACGCCGTCGTAGCGCGGCTCGCCGAGCCAGAACCGTTCGTACCAGTAGTACGGCATGACGCCCAGTTCGCGGCAGAACGCCAGATGCGCCCGCTCGTCGCGGGCCAGGTCCGGCCGATGGGCGGCGAACCAGTAGTGCAGGTCGGCCGTCCAGACGACCCGGCGGGCGGGCTTGCCGTCGAGCATGTTCAGCAGCGATTCGAGCATCGCGTGGGCCTCGATAGAACCGCGATCAAGGGGACGGAAGGGACGGGCGGCGGCTGGTCCGCCCGTCCCGGTCCGCGTTGTTGTCGCTAGCAGCCCAGTTCCTTTGCCGTTTCGCCGATGGCTTCGTCGATGATGTCCATCGCCTTTTCGGCCACGTCGTTGGGCATGACGATGGGCGGGCTCATCCGCAGGATGTGGCCGGCGGGAATCCACGCGAGGCCCTTGGCGAAGGCCTTCTGGTAGACCATCTTGCCCGCCTGGTCGAACGGCTCCTTGGTCGCGCGGTCCTTGACCAGTTCGACGCCCATGAGGCAGCCCATGCAGCGGACGTCGCCGACGATCTTGTGATCCTGCTTCATCTTGGCGAGGCGTTTGTTGAAGAGGGCTTCGAGTTCCTTGGCGTGGGCGAGCAGGCCCTCCTCCTCGATGACCTCGATGGAGGCCAGGGCGGCGGCGCAGGCCATGGGGTTGCCGCCGTAGCTGGTGGAGGCGGAGATCTTGTCGACCGCTTCGGCGTAGTCCTTGCGGACGACCATGGCGGTGACGGGGAATCCGTTGCCGAAGCCCTTGCCGAGGGTCAGGACGTCCGGGACGACGTCCCAGTGCTCCAGGGCGTACCAGTAGCCGCAGCGGCCGATGCTGCAGAGGACCTCGTCGTCGACCAGGAGGATGCCCCGCTGATTGCACCACTTGCGGAGTTTGGGGAAGAAGTCATCGGGCGGGAAGACGCTGCCGGCCCAGCCCTGGATGGGTTCGAGGACGATTCCGGCGACCTGGCCGGTGGTGCCTTCGGTGATGTACTTGTCGTAGAACTCGAGGTACTTTTCAGTGTCGAGCGATCCGTCGGCGCGGGTCCACCACGGCCGGTAGGTGTCCGGGCGCGGGAGCATGTAGAAGCCGGGCATGCGGGTCGGGCCGTAGACGTTGTTCATCCGCGCCAGTGAGACGGCGCAGCCGCTCTTGCCGTGGAAATCGGCGAAGCAGGAGAGGAACTCGTGCTTGCCGGTGGCGGCGCGAGTGGTTCGGATGGCGGCTTCGACGGCGGTGGTGCCGGAGTCGTAGAGCTGGACGCCGCCGAAATCGCCGGGCAGGACCTCCATCATCTTTTCGAGCAGCTTGTGCTTGACCGGCGTGGTGAAGTCGTGTGCATTCATGAGGCGTTTGGCCCAGTGGGCGACGGCTTCGGAGACCTTGGGGTGGCAGTGGCCCAGCGTGGTCACGTAGATGCCGCTGGAGAAGTCGATGTACTTATTGCCGTCGAGGTCGGTCAGGGTGCAGCCCTGGCCTTCGTCGAAGACGACCGGGAAGAGTCGGACCTGGCCGGAGAGGCCCTTCATGATTTTGGCGGTGGCATCGTGCATCGCGTTGCTTTTGGGCCCGGGCGGCGGAACGGTGATCTTGGGCCACTCGTTCAGGTCGAGCTGATACGGGGTTGGATCGTACTTGCCGGTGCGTTTGGCGGTCGTTTTGCCGGCGGCGACGGTTTGCGTACCCATGAACGTATTCCTCCAGAAACTAGACCAGTTCTATTTCGATGCCTTTGTCACGGACCGCGGCCACCAGGTCGGCTGGGGCCTGGCGGTCGGTAATCCACAGGTCAATGAGGTCCCAGTTGGCCGCGGCGAAGGCGGCCCGCCGGGTGAGCTTACTGCTGTCGGCCAGCAGGATCCGCTTGGCGGCGGCATTGCACATCCGCTGGGTCAGGCGGGCGGACTCGGGATCGACGGTCCAGACTCCCGTCTCGACGTCGAGCCCGTCGGCTCCGAAGAAGGCCACGTCGGCGTAGACCTTGGCGAAGAACTCCTCGGTCAGCGGGCCGACCAGGTCGCCGCGGCCGTTTCGGATCTGTCCGCCAGTGAGAATGATTTTCCAGTTATTGTTCTGAGAGAGTTTGTTCACCAGGGGCAGGAAGAAGGTCAGGATGGTCAGATCCTGCTTGCCGGCCAGGTACTCAGCGAGCAGGTAGACGCTCGAACCGTTGTCCAGCAGGAGCACCTGGCCGTCCTTGACATGTTCGGCGGCGGCTGAGGCGATGCGCTCTTTGCGGTCGGCGTTGATTGTAAGTCGTTCTGGGAAGGCCACTTCGATAGCGACCTGGTCGACCGGCATGGCCCCGCCAGGCGTTCGGACGACGAGATTTCGGGCCTCGAGGGCGGTCAGGCCCCGGCGGACGGTGACGGCTGAGCAGTCGCACAGCTCAGCCAGCCGACCGACGGCCAAGCGTCCGGAGGAGCGGAGGTGCTTGAGGATTTCTTCTTCTCGATCAGTCATGGGCCGACCTGACGATCATTTCGATCATAATACCGATCATAATAATCATCCAGTCCGCAAGAATCAACTCGATTTCACCTTTAAGAGCGAGGACGACGCCGACTGCCTGACCTTTGAGGCGAAGTGAGCACGCGAAAGAACGCGGCTCAGGTCAGCGGTCGCTGAAGGCGCGGTAGAAGTAGTGCAGGAAGTAGGTGCCGAGGTCCCAGTAGCCGGGCCAGACGTTGGGGTCGTCGGCCAGGTAGGAGGGGAGCGTCCTGAATGCGACGTGGCCGTCGCCGTAGAGGGCGTTCATCCCGCCGGAGCGTTGGTGGATCCAGGTTGAGCGGTTCAGGATCAGGTCCGACCCGATGGCGTACGGCCCGGCATTGTCGGCGGCGGCGGTGACGAAGCGCGGCCAGCCGTTGTCGGCGGTCGCGGCGTCCGGCAGCGGCTGGTAGTTGGGAACCGCGACCAGGGCCTCGATGTGAGGGATCAGGTAGTTGTACGGGATGTGAAGCTGCTGGTCCTGCATTTGCGCGGAATCCGGGTTGTGCCAGAGCGGCAGGGCCTTTTCGATCGGGAGGACCTGCGGATCGGCGGCGCCCGTGTAGGCTGGGCAGTAGAACGCGGCGGGCTCGGCGACGAACCGGTCGGCGAAAAGGCGGCCGAAGTTCGCCCAACGGCCGGGCACGTACAGGTGCCAGACGGCGTGGTTGCCGTAGCCGTAGTGGTTGTAGTTGACCGGCAGGCGGTCGTCGTTGCCTTGGGCGAAGAGATGGCCGCCAAGGCCTATTTGTCGGAGATTGCTTCCACAGCCGGCGATCTGGGCCTGGCTGCGAGCGTGGCCAAGCGCCGGCAGGAGCATGGCCACGAGCACGGCGATGATCGCCACCACCACGAGCAGTTCAATCAGGGTAAACGACTTCATTGGTCGATCTCCCGATGCGTGGAAGCCCGGGGGATCAGTTCGACCGGGAGCGTTTGTGTTTGGGCGTGATCCGCGGGCGTCTTGCCGGCCAGGCGTTCCAGCAGGAGTGCGGCGGCGGCGGCTCCGATCTCTTCGGCCGGTTGGCGTATCGTCGAGAGTTCCGGGGTCATCGCCTGGGCGATCGGATCATCATCGAAGCCGAGGATGAATATGTCGCGGCCGATCCGCCAGCCGAGGTCGAAGGCGGCCTGGTAGACGCCGACGGCGGCGTAGTCGTTGTGGCAGAACACGCCGATCGGAGTGGGCAGCGTCTTGAACGCCGGCAGGCAGGCGTCGCGGATGTTCCGGCGCGGCGACCACCCGTCGCCGCCGGGATAGGTGATCAGCAGCGGATCGTGTTGACCGGCGGCTTTGAGGCCGGAGGTGAAGCCTTCGAGTCGGTCGCGATTGCTGGACGTGGTGGTATCGATGGTCACAAAGACGTGGTGTTTGAGTTTCAGGGCGGCCAGATGTTCAGCCGCCCGTTGACCGCCCTGGCGGTTGTCGGCGGATACGAAGTCGGCTTGGACGCCGGGAATCCGATGATCGACCACGACCAGCGGAAGGCCGGCGACTTTCAGCCTCAGGACGCGTTCGGCCACGTCTGAGCTGTACGCGAAGATGATTGCCCCGTCGACTTCGGCGGTGATGAGCCGTTCGAGTTGGCGGGCCTCGGTGTGCGGATCGTTGTTGGCGTGGTAGACCTCGAGGTGGATGCCGTGTTCGAGGCACGCGTCCTCGGCGCCGGCGAGGATCAGCGGCCCGACGCCGGTGCGGAGCATGGGCACCAACAGGGCAAGGCAGGTCTTGCCGTGGCGTCGCAGCGGGCCGCCCGACGGGCGCGGACCGGCGAAGGTGCCCAGACGCGGCACGCGGTAGATCAGGCCTTGGCGCTGGAGGTCGGCGAGGGCGAGCCGAACCGTGATGATGCTGACGCCGAATCGGGAGGCGATGTCGCGTTCTGAGGGAATGGTCCGTCCGGCTTTGAACCGCCCTTCGTGAAGTTCGGCGGCAAGGACGTCGCGGATCTGAGCGTATCGAGGCGTGGCGGCCTCGGAGTTGGGTTTGGGGTCGGGCCGCCCTTGTTTGGAGCGACCCGTTGGCCGCCGACGGGCCTTTGCGGTCTTCGCGGCCATTTCGGCCTTTTCGGTCATTTCGGCGTTATCGTCGATATGCGTCACCATCGACCTGGTCCGGGTTTGGCCGTGAGTACGAGTCCATGGCATGCAAGCTATATAGCTTGCTATGCTTTAGGATAGCGGGAGTTGCTCTGGGTGTCAATGGGCTCCACAACGGCGAAATGGCGAGACGGCTCCGTTGAGAACGGCTTGCTTGCTTCCACCCGCTCCGCGGTGGCGGTCGGGGAGCAGCCTCGCGGGGTTGATCGGTTGGCCTGTTGATCTGTGTGAAGCGGCATGTTTCGTGTTCTGGGCTCTGGAGTTGGTGGGCTGGTCGGGGGTGACAGCATTGGATGACGCTGGGATA
>JAAYCJ010000030.1 GCA_012729815.1 Phycisphaerae bacterium
CCGAACGCGTGCATGATCGCGTCGTTGATGATCCGCGAATCCCCAGCCCACGGAAACCGATCCACCCGATCCAGAACCAGCGCCGTCGTCACCGAATGCGCCCCGTCATAATCCCCCAAGTTCCCATCCGCCCGGCGATACCCATCCTCCATGCAAAGCCGCGCCGACCACGCGCACATCCGCCAGATCTCGTTGAGCATCGGATCGCTGCACTCAAACGAGCCGATCTCCTCGCACTCGTAAGCGCGCAGCACGCCATGAGCCCGACGCACCCGCGCCGCTTCCGACAATCCCTCAAACCGCACCCACACAAACCGCAGCCCGGTGTACGCCGCATCGATCGTATCCTTGCACCGCTCGATATCCGGCCGATACACCCGCCACGCACCATCACCCTCGCAAACCGCTGGATAAGTCCGCAGCGGTTCGCCCGCCTCGCCGATCCCAAAAACCACCTTCGCCCCCTCCGGCACGTTCGCCTCCAACTCAAACGTCCCCTTAATCACCCGCCCCAGATCAAACAGCAGCACCTGCCCATCCTCAACGGCGATTCCGTTGGCACTGTCCAAACTCACCGCATTACCTTCCAACACCGTCCGTTCAGCCAGCGGCGTATGCAGGCCATCGTGCCGCCGCAGATCGCGAAACGCCATAGCCCCGCACCGCCGAACGCTCTCCACATTCACCGCCGTCTCCCGCATCCGTGAACCGCCCAGCCCAGTCTTCATAGCCTATTCCTTCCGCCTGCCAACAATTTCTTATGACCAGTCACTACCAGCCAAAACGCCGCGCCCAGACATACCCAACCGACGCAACACAGGCAAGAGACAATTCCCAATCATGTCACGTCATCCGGCTGTTCCACCACTTCGAACAATCGGACCGCCGAGCCGCCCCAAGGAAACACAGAAACACCCGCGGTTTCCCCGGTGATCCGGAATCCCTTGACGTGATGCGCAGCAGTTGGTATAAAGAGCTATAGTGCTATAGTTGCAGTTTATTATTACTAATCCACCATCACTATGGCAAAACACAAGCCCTACATCTACGAGCAGGTCAGGGGTATGCTGGTCGAAATGATTGCTTCCGGCGGTTTCAAACCTGGTGATCGGTTGCCGTCGGAGCGGGAACTGGCCAAACGGCTCGGCTGCAACTACCACACCGTGCGGCGGGGACTGGCGCTTTTGGAGCAGGATCGGCAGATCGAACGGCGGGTTGGAGCGGGGACGTTTGTACGGCGGCTGGACGATCGGGACTATTCCCAGCGGGTTGCCAGCTCCGTGCTTGGGATGATCTGCCTCTCTCGGATGGACAACTTTGCCATGCAACTGTTGCACCACCTTCACGAAGAGGCGGAGCGCCGGGAGGTGGGTCTGAGCATCCGGACGGTCAGCGATCTGGGCGTCTCAGCCGTCGCCAAAGCGGACCAGATGATTAAGGATGGATGCTCGGCTTTGATTATTCCGTGGATGCCGTATCCCACGTCGGTGACGGAGGTTGTGGACCTGATCCGGCGACTGGAGCGGCCGGTGGTTCTGTCGCGGCCGATCGGCGGCTTGGAGCACCTGTGCTACGAAGACCCGGCGTTTTTCGGGCAGTCGGACGCCTCAGCGGTCGAGATGGCGTACCGGTACTTCGTGGCCCTGGGGTTCGGCCACATCGCCATGTTCGGTCCGGATACGATGCAGAACGAGGTTCTCAGCCAGCGGGTGCTTACGTTCACGCGTATGGCTTCACAGCACGATCGGCCAAGCCTGGTGCACCTGGTCGGACAGCGCGCCGACGGAGTCGATGCGGTCGCAGGGCGATTGGCTTCGACGGCGGGGGACGTGGCGGTAATCTGTTACGACGACGATCACGCCCTGCGGCTGATGACGGCGGCCCACAAGCTCGGCCTGCGGATTCCGCAAGACGTGGCTGTGCTGGGGTTTAACAACATTCCGCTTTCGCGGAGCTCGGACCCGCCGCTTTCGACGATCCAGTTCGATTACGACTACGTGGCCTCAGCCATGCTGAACCACGCCCAGGCGCTGGCGTCTGACGGATCGCGTCAGGCCAGGGGTGGAGCGGCCAGCACACTGGTGGTTCGCGAATCGTGCGGCGGAAGGGTCCGCGCGGGCGACGGGCTCGAGGCGATCCTGAAGGACATCCGGACGGGAGCAATGCCATGAGATACAGCAGAGCGAGTGGTGCGCAGGGAATGACGGGTTTTACACTTATCGAGCTTCTGGTCGTCGTGGCGATCATCGCCGTGCTGGTGGCGATGCTGTTGCCGGCGCTGACGCAGGCGAGGGAACAGGTGCGTCTGGTCGCCTGCGCCTCGAATCAGCGGCAGATCGGGCAGGCGACACAGTTGTACGTTCAGGACTGGGACGGCTGGCTGTACCCGGCGGTCGTCTACGGGCCGGACATGGGCGAGTGGGGCAGCGCGTGGAGTTCCATGCTCATCGTCAAAGGGTATCTGACGGCTCCGGAGGTCTTTCACTGCCCGGACCACCAGCCGGAATACACGCCGACCACCGACCTGCGCAGCTACATTCTCAACGCGTGGATCACCTTGCCGCCGGGTTGGAACGAGCGGGGACGAATGGACGCGATCACGGAGCGGATCAGCCTGGACGGCTGGGCTTTGATGATGGAGTGCTGGCGTGGAATTGGCGATAATGTGTCCAACCCGATCGTGGAGAACACCATCGGCGAGCGGCGCGAGAACCTCTGTTACCTGTTCTGGATATGGAACATCCGTGAGTATGGGCACATGCAGCGGCAGCTCTCCAACGTGTTGTTTCTCGACGGCCACGTCACGGCGTACGAGTTTCGATATGAGAACTCGCAGTGGCCGGATCTCACATACGGCTGGTACTGGTATCCATCTGATCGATAAGGCTCCTTCGCATTCCGCTTCAAGCGCAATCGAAGATTGTCGCGGGAGAATTCCATGGTTCGTCGCGCTCTGCTGATCGCTGTGGTTTCCGCTCTCTCGCTGTCGGCAATGGAAATCAAACCGCCGATCGACAACGCACCCGACCCGCACACGACGGCGATGATCCTGAAGGTGTCGTTCGAGGCGGCTGCGCCGGAGAACGTGGTGGTCGAGCTTCTGGGCATCGACAAGCGGCGATGGCAGGCCACAGTGGCGACGGAGAGCAAGACGGAACTGGCGGCACTGCTGACGCTGGCGGACTTTGCCTGCGTCGATCAGTCGGATGTCGCTGTCCCGTATCCGCTGGCGTTTCACCACATCTGGAAGATCACGCTGACGGGTCCGGAAGGCGGCGAAGCGGCGATCACCTCAGCCGATGTGCGATGGGAGCGCGATCCGAATATCAAGTTTCCGTGGGACGAGGATCCAGCCCCGGCGGGCCGAGAAGGGGACCTGACGTTCTGGCCCGGCGCCCATCGTGGCAACGGCGGTCACTTCGCCTGGCGGCTCGAGCCCAACGGCCTGCTGATCAACAACGTGAACTTCAACTCGATCGAGCGGGCGTGGTACTACTTCAAGCCGGGCCGCGACCAGGAGAGTTTCCAGTTCAACTACGGCGTGGCTGGGGCGACGGCGCCGGAGCGGAAAGTGGTGGAGAAGGGGGACTACGAGGTCAATCGGGCGGGCTTCGCCCGACGGTTCGAATACGAGATCGACCTGGGCGTCTACGCGGATGACGCGGTCGAAGCCGACTGGACCAGTTTCCGCTGGCGGCGAGATGTCAAAGCGGGCGAGGGCAAGCCATATCGCCAGGAGGTCCGCTACAGCATTCTCGCGCCCGGCGTGCAGGTCGAGACCGATGCGCCGGCCTTCGAATTCTCGTTCCAGGACGGCCAGGCCACCCGCGGCCCAGCGGCCATCGTCATCACCGGCAGCAAGCGGGCCAAGCTCATCGATCGCGGTGAGACGTTCGACCCATCGCGGATGCCGAACAATCATCTGGTTCTGCTGAGCAACGACGGCACGCCGGAGATTCCGGTGATGCTGGTCTTCCAGCACCGGCCGGAGAAGATCGAATGGACCGAGAGCAAGCTGGTGGTCCACCGCGCGGCGGGCGTGGGCACGATCGGGCTGGGCACGCCGTTCGGGGCGATCGTGCTGGACGCCGACACGCTGGCCCGCTGGAGCGAGTCGCCGAAGCTGGTTCCGGTGGAGCGGCTTAACC
>JAAYCJ010000031.1 GCA_012729815.1 Phycisphaerae bacterium
CATTCTAGGACTGGCTTTGCTTGTCGCGGGATGCGCTTCGCAACAACCGTCCGTCGACGTCCAAGCCGACCCCGGTCAGAACCTGGCCATTGGCCGGGTGGTCAAGGTCTATCGGGGCGATCTGTTTAAGGCCGATCTCCAGTCGTCCCACCCGACGCTGGGCCGGCAGGTGTTTGTGCAGATCGCGGGCATCAGTTGCCGCGAGATCAAACCCCCAAGTTGCTCCTCCTGCACCGGCGCCCTTTTCTGCGATCCCGGCGCCGAGGCCCGGAAGTTCGCCCTGGCCACCCTCAAAGACGCCCGTCGGATCAGTCTCCACAACATCCATCGGAACGATTCACAGCGGCTCTATGCCCTGGATCAGACCCCGTTCGTGGTGGCCGATGTCGAAGTTGATGGCCGTGACTTGGCCTCCGTCCTCATCCAGGCAGGATGCGCCGAAGTCTGTAACTGACTTTATCAGTTAAGCTTATCGATTCTGACTACTTCTCCGCGCGTAAAAAAGCCCGTTCTTTCGAACGGGCTAGTGGAGGAGGATTCTGCAAAGAAAGCGATTTTGACGATGTCTTGTGTTCTGGCTCTAACAGAATATACGACGGTTTCTCACAGAGGTTCTCGCCAAAATCTCCCACTTCTGCCACCTACGGTCGCCAGTTTTATGATTTTATTTTATGTTCGCGTGGTAATCCTGTAGCGATCGGACGCACGGGCGGCTGGCCCGGGCGGCTTCGATGCCCCGGGCGGCGGCGATGGCCGCGGTGGCGGTGGTGATGTACGGGATCTTGTGCTTGATCGCGCTCTTGCGGATGTACGAGTCGTCGTACTGCGAGAGCTTGCCGACGGGGGTGTTGATCACAAGCTGGACCTCGCCGTTCTTGATCGCGTCGCCCACGTTGGGCCGGCCCTCGTGCAGTTTCTGGACCAGTTCCGCCTCGATGCCGTGCTCCGCCAGGAAGTTGCGGGTGCCTTCGGTGGCTTTGATCTTAAAGCCCAGGTCGTTGAGACGCCGGGCCGCCTCCAGGACGGCCAGCCGCTCGCGCGGCGAGACGCTGATCAGCACCGTTCCCTCGGTCGGCAGTCGCTGCTGGCAGCCGTCCTGCGACTTGAAGTACGCCAGACCGAACGAATCCGCCAAGCCCAGCACCTCACCGGTCGACCGCATCTCCGGGCCTAATAGCGGGTCGGTCTCGGGGAACATGTTGAACGGGAAGACCGCCTCCTTGACCCCGAAGTGCGGGATCCTCCGCAGGGCCAGGTTGAACTCGGAGAGCTTGCTGCCCAGCATGAGCTGCGTGGCGATCCGGGCCATCGACAGCCCGCAGACCTTGGAGACCAGCGGCACCGTCCGCGACGCCCGCGGGTTGGCCTCGAGGACGTAGACCGTGTCGTTGGCGATGGCGTACTGCATGTTCATCAGCCCGACCACGTTCATCGCCATGGCGATCTTTCGCGTGTACTCGCGGATGGTTTCGAGGTGCTTGGCTGGGATGCTGAACGGCGGGATCACGCACGCCGAATCGCCCGAGTGGATGCCCGCCAGTTCGATGTGCTCCATGACCGCGGGCACGAACGCATCGGTCCCGTCGGCGACGGCGTCGGCCTCGGCTTCGATCGCGTTTTCGAGGAACTTGTCGATCAGGATTGGGCGCTCCGGCGTGACGTCGACGGCGGCTGAGAAGTAACGCCGCAGCTCCTCCTCGTCGTGCACGCACTCCATGCCGCGTCCGCCCAGCACGTACGACGGCCGGACCATCAGCGGGTAGCCGATCCGGCCGGCGACCGCCAGCGCCTGCTCCGTCGTGCTCGCCATGCCCGATGGGGCCATCGGGATGCCGAGTTTGGTCATCATCTCCTGGAAACGGTCGCGGTCCTCCGCCAGGTCGATGGTGTCCGGCGTGGTGCCGATGATCTTCACGCCCGCCGCCGCCAACTCGCTGGCGATGTTCAGCGGCGTCTGGCCGCCGAACTGCACGATCACGCCCTCGGGCTTTTCTTTTTCGTAGATGCTCAGCACGTCCTCGACGGTCAACGGCTCGAAGTACAGCTTGTTCGACGTGTCGTAGTCGGTGCTGACCGTCTCCGGGTTGCAGTTGACCATGATCGACTCGAAGCCGGCGTCGCGGAGGGCGAACGCGGCGTGGACGCAGCAGTAGTCGAACTCGATGCCCTGGCCGATCCGGTTGGGCCCGCCGCCGAGGATCATGATCTTCCGCCCGCTACTGGCGGTCGTCTTGTCCGGCGCGTTGTAGGTCGAGAAATAGTACGCGGCGTTTTCGACGCCGCTGACCGGCACCGGCTCCCAGCCTTCGACCACGCCCAGCCGCGTCCGCTGCTTGCGAATCTCGACCTCCGGCGTCTGCAGCAGTTTGGCAAGGTACCGGTCGGCAAAGCCGTCCTTCTTGGCCTGGACCAGCAGCTTGTCCGGCAGCGGCGAGCCGCGATGCCGCAGAATCTCTTCCTCGAATTCCACCAGTTCCTTCATCTGCTCGATGAACCACGCCTTGATATGCGTCTTGGCGTGGAGCTCCTCAACGCTCACGCCCTTGCGCAGGGCTTCGTACATGATGAACTGCCGCTCGCTGCCCGGTTCGGCCAGCAGGACCATCAGCTCGCTCGTCGATTTGCGGTTGAAATCCTTGGCGAACCCCAGGCCGTACCGCCCGGTCTCCAGCGACCGGATCGCCTTCTGCAGCGCCTCCTTGTACGTCTTGCCGATGCTCATCACCTCGCCGACCGCCCGCATCTGCGTGCCCAGGCGATCCACCGCGTCGCGGAATTTCTCGAATCCCCAGCGGGCGAACTTGACCACCACGTAGTCGCCCGACGGCGTGTACTTCTCCAGCGTGCCGTCTCGCCAGTACGGGATCTCGTCGAGCGTCATGCCGCCGGCCAGCATCGACGAGACCATCGCGATCGGAAAACCCGTCGCCTTTGAGGCCAACGCCGACGAGCGCGACGTTCGCGGGTTGATCTCGATCACCACCACCCGGCCGGTCCTGGGGTCGTGGGCGAACTGCACGTTTGTCCCGCCGATGACCTGGATGGCCTCGACGATGTCGTACGAATGTTTCTGCAGCCGCTCCTGCAACTCCTTTGAGATCGTCAGCATCGGCGCGGTGCAGAACGAATCGCCGGTGTGCACGCCCATCGCGTCGACGTTCTCGATGAAGCACACCGTGATCATCTGGTTCCTGGCGTCGCGGACGACCTCGAGTTCCAGTTCCTCCCAGCCGAGCACCGACTCCTCGATCAGCACCTGGTGGACCAGGCTCGCCTGCAGCCCGCGATCGACAATGGTGCGGAACTCCTCGATGTTGTAGACCAGGCCGCCGCCCGTGCCGCCCATCGTGTACGCGGGCCGGATCACCACCGGCAGCGGGATGCGTTCGAGGATGCGTTCGGCCTCCTCCAGGCTCGTGGCGATCTCGCTCCGCGGCACCTCGATGCCCAGCGACGCCATCGTTCGCTTGAACGCCATCCGGTCCTCGCCCCGCTCGATCGCGTCCACCTGCACGCCGATCACCTTCACGCCATACTTGTCGAGCACGCCCGCCTTGTGCAGCTCGGATGAGAGGTTCAGGCCCGACTGGCCGCCGAGATTCGGCAGCAGGGCGTCCGGCCGCTCCTTGGCGATGATTTCCGCCATGTACTCGACGTTCAGCGGCTCGATGTACGTCCGGTCGGCCATGCCCGGATCGGTCATGATGGTGGCTGGGTTGGAGTTGGCCAGTACGATCTCGTAGCCGAGCTTGCGAAGGGCCTTGCACGCCTGCGTGCCGGAATAATCGAATTCGCAAGCCTGCCCGATCACAATCGGACCCGAACCGATAATCATTACTTTCTTAATGTCATTCCGTCTGGGCATCTGCGCTCCATCTCCGCCAATGTATCTCTTCCGCCATGGATTAAGACGGGCGGACCGCGCCCGTGCCCTACTCCAGCGGTGCGTGCTTGGGGAAATATTCTACCGATCCCGCCGCGGCAAGAAAAGGCCCTAGACGAGACCGGGCGTCAGGAGGCGGCATCCGGCTTGGCCGCTGTCGCCGTCACTGTGCATCGGCATGGCCCGTCCTGGCCAGCGTGTCCTTGAGCCGTTGGGCGTGGTCGTAGCCGTTGGCGGAGATGATTCGTGAAAAACCCGTGCGGATGCGCTGGCGGCAGCGGGCATCCACCGGCGCGGTCCACTGGACGATCGCCACGCGGGCCGCTTCGCAGGTCTCGTACATCTCGTACAGGTCGTAGAACTCGCCCTGGAACGGGTTGAGGGCTGAGAGGCCCGGCATCGCCAGCATCCGCGGCCACCACTGGTGCCCGCGGCCGCAGAAGTGGATCCACCCGCCGAATTCGGCGAGCAGCTTGGCGTCGAAGTCGCGGACGAACGCGTCGTACTGCCCGCCGCTGAGGTTGACCGTCGAGTCGTTTCGGATGCAAAGGCCGCCCAGGTGGTTCCACGTTCCGTCGTGCTCCTCGATCGGACAGCCGTCGACCTCCCGCAGCGCTCGGACCGTCTTGCGGATCGTCTCGGTCACCAGGGCCATTAACCGTTGGATCAGCTCCGGACTGTCGTAAATCGCCATGTAGATCGCCGAGCCCCAGATGATCGAGGCGTTGTCGAACGGGCCCTGGATGTCGAACACCTGCGAACCGACGGCCTGCGAGAGCTTCGGATAGGGCTTTAAGGCCTGGCGGAAGAACGCGGCGGTCTCGAGCACACGCGGCATCAGGCCGGCTTCGAGGCCGGGCGCGTCGGCGTCGAGGATCTGCCTGAGCCGGGACTCGGAGACCTCCATGCCGATGGGCAGAGTCTCATCGAACGTGTGGACCGGGCAGCCGAACATCGAGGCGATGATGCCCGTGCCGTAGTTGGCCCGAAGGCCATAGAGCCGGTCGTCGCCGAGCTTGACGCCCGCGTAGACGTCGCGCAGCTCGTGGAGCAGCATCTTGGCGGGATCGTCGAAGATTTCGGCAAAGCCGTAGTTGGGCCACTCCTCGTCGGCGACCGGAAACAGAATGGCGGTCGGCACGTGCTCGACCGGCTCGAAGGCGAACGCCCGCCGCTGAAGCTCCCGCGTCCGCGCCACGTGCTCCAGATCGATCATCGACTCGAGACGTTCGAGACACTCGGTGAGAGTCCGGTTGTTTTCAAGGTTCGACACGTTCACGCTCCTGACTTCGGCGCCTTGTTGTCATCCAGAGCCATCCCAGCCGCCGTCGGTCAGCTCCCGTCATCCGGGCCGGTCAGACGGATCGTCCCTTCGAACACCGTGCCGAACGTGTTGCTCCGGGCCTTGTCGATCGTCTCGTTGCCCACCAGGTACACGCGGTTTCCCTCAGCCGCCGCGGCTGCGCTGCATATCCCATACGGCAGCGGCTCAAGGCAACTCCACCGCCCGCTTCGCGTGTCGAACGCCCAGACCTCCCGCGAAAAACTGACCATCTCCAGACTCGCCACGTGGTTCTGCATCAGCACGCTCACGCCGTACCCATCGACCACCCAACTGGCTCCGCCCGCCAGCACCACCCACCGGTCCGCCACCGTGAACCCCGCGGCGACAAACGCCCTCGGCGGCGAGGCCAACCGCGACCAGCCGCCACCGGCCAGGTCGAACGCCCACGCTTCGGAAAACGTCTCCAGCACCGTCCGACCGTCGCGTTCCTGATAGGCGTTGCCTCCTGTCTTCTCACGCACCCCGCCCAGCGGGACGTCGTGGCCTCCGATCACGTACAGCGTGCCTCCGCAGACCGCCATCGCCGCACCCCATCGCGGCTTGCCCGGAAAGCGGGTCACCGTCTCCCAGCCCGACCCGGACCGCACGTCAAGCCGGTAGATGTTCAGGTCGTCCACCGCGTGCTCAGGGTGCGGACGCCAGCTCGTGCCGAACGCGGTGTAGACGTGGTCGCCGTCGGCTGCGGTCGTTGGAATCGACGCGCGCGACGGCCGATCCGCCAGCCGCCGCCACGCACCCCCGCCTTCGGCCACATCGAAAAACCAGACCTCGGCGATCCCGTCGACCTCGCCGTCAGCCGACTGGCGACGACCGCCCACGACGACCAAACCGCCCCCCGCCGCCACGCCCGACGTCCAAGCCACCCCCACCGGCAGCGGAGGAAGCGGCGACCAGTTCCCCAACGGCGCGTCGATCCGCTCACCAGCCACCCGCGCCGGCGCCTTGCCTTCGGCCCTCTGCCCGGTCGGCAGCGCGAACCCGAACTCCACTTCCCGCCACGGATACCCCATTCCGCCCGCCACCAGCAGCCGACCCTCGACAATCCCCGCCGCCACGCCCTTGACCATCGCCGGATACACCAGCCCTTCCCGCCAGCCAATCTCGATCGCCACCGCTCAGTCCTCCAAGCTCAACATCCGAAACCACCGATCCAGCATTCTCCCCGCGCCCAGCCCACAATTTCCAGCATTCTCCACCCCGAACCTCCTCGCACAATCCGACACAGGAAGACTCCGGGCTCTGGGGAGACGGGGCGTCAGGCGGTCAGCAGATCGGGCAATCAGAGAAAGCCAGAGCGGGAGGAACTCTTGCGGTTGGAGGGAGTAAACAAAGGCCGCGGTGGGATTCGAACCCACGAATAACGGATTTGCAATCCGTCGCCTTGATCCACTTGGCTACGCGGCCGAGTTGGTTAACTATATCCAAATCAGCCTGCGAATCAAAGGCCTTTTCGTTCGAATCAGCACGGAGCACGCGGAACACGCGGAGGGAGAGGAAGGGAGAATACCGGAAGGCAGAAGTCAGAAGCTGGTAGGGGGCTGTTGCCTGACTTCCTGTCGTTCCCAAAGGCCGACGCCTAGGGGCCTTTTGCTAAAGCAACGACCATGCCGCGAATAACTTAAAGTCGAGTATTATAGTTAATTATTATAAATGCACCTGTTGTCTTCATTCTCGCTTCTGAATTCTGGATTCTGGCTACTTTCCCTCCGCGTATTCCGCGTGCTCCGTGCCGGGTCTTCTGCTTTGGAGTAGATTTTTCTTGAAATAGGACCACGTTGGTATTATACTCGGATACTGTACCGAGGTGGTATATGCTCAAGTACCAGAGAGTGGCCCAGTTATTGGAGAAGCGGATCCAGCACGGCGACTACGCCGTCAAGGATATCCCTCCGGAGCGGCAGCTTGCCATCCAGGCTGGGGTCTCGCGGATCACGACCCGCAAGGCGATCCAGGTGTTGATCGACAAGCGGATTCTGGTTCGGCGGCCGAACGGTCAGTTGGAGGTCAACCGTCGGATCGGCGAGAGTTCCCGGCGGCTGCAGTTGGCGTTCCTCGAACCGGCATTTCATTCGCTCTACTCCGATCTGTGGCGGGTGCCGGTCGAGATGGCCGCCGACAAGCTTAAGGCATCGGTTCGGCCGGTGGACTTCGTCCACTGGGACGACCCAACCATCCTCGATACGCTCAGCAACTTCGACGGGGTGTTCCTGCTGTCGGTCTCCGAGGACCTGCCGGCGGAGGTGCTGAACCTGCTCAAGAGATCGCCCGCGCCGGTGGTGGTCTTCGATCAGGACCTGACCGAGCATGGGATTCCATCGGTGTTCATCTCGCCGCCGGTGTTGGTGCAACAGTTGCTCGACCATCTCGACTCGCTGGGCCATCGGCACATCGACTGCCTGAACACTCAGCCGCGGGAGCCGGTCTGCATCAAGCGGATCGAGCAGTGGAATCTCTGGCGGGCCCGCCACGGTTACGCCGGCCGGCTCGTCGACGAACCGGTCCAGTCGTACGGTTTCGCGTGGATCCAGGCCTACGAGGTGATGGGCCGCCTGCTGGACAACCACGAATTTGACGCGACGGCCCTCTTTTGCACCACGCAGTCGGTGGCCATCGGGGCGATGCGGGCGATGCACGAGCGCGGCATCCGCGTGGGCACGGACGTCTCGGTGTGCGCCGCCAACGACGACGGCACCAGCCGGTACCTCTGCCCGTCGCTGACCTGCGTGCGGATCGCCGATATCACGCCGCACATGACCCTCTGCGTCGAGTGGATGGCCCGCGGCGGCGAGAACTGGATCGGCCCGCTGCTGCTGCGGCCGACCACCGATCCGCTCTACCTGGGCGAAACCACCGGAAGAAGAACTGTCGATGGCTGATTGTTGATTGCCGATTTGAAAGAGGACAGACATGAACCGCCAAGCCGCCTCTTGCACCAACGCGAAATCCGAAATCCGGAATACAAGATCTTTCACGCTGATTGAGCTGCTGGTCGTGGTGGCGATCATCGCCGTGCTGGTCTCGATCCTGCTGCCCGCCCTCAGCGCGGCGCGGGACACGGCCAAAACGGTGGCGTGCCTGAGCAACCAGCGACAGGCGGGAATCGTGTTTCAGCAGTATTTCGACATGTATTACGACGTGATTCCTCCGGCGTCGTGGTGGCCTCAGCCGCCGATGGCGGGCGTTGATTACCGCATCTGGGCCTGGCTGCTGCTGGACGCCGGTCTGGTTCGCCACGGCGTCGGCCCCAACGACACGTATCCGGAGGTGATCGCCCTTAATGCCGGCACCTATCCCGAAGGCGTCTGGCGGTGCCCAGCGGGAGACGCCTCGCCGGATTGGTGGATGAACCAGACCCACTACGGCATGAGCGGAAACCTGACCCACATCGATCCGGTCGTCCTTCCCCGTCGCAAGTGGTATATGCGGGTGACCCAACTGCCGGACCCGGGGGCCAAGGCCCTTCTGGCCGACTCGCTGCACTCCGGCCTCAACCACCACGCGATCTACATAGAGGATCCTGCCTATTATGGCATGTTCAGACATCGTGACGCGACCAACCTGCTGTTCTTCGACGGCCATGCCGTCACGAAGGCGCGCGGTCCGAACGATCCGGTCATGATCTTCTCCAGGTTCGTCAACGATTTCTGCAAATACGCCGGGTGGAACGACGAATAATCGCGCGATGGGCTCGCAAGACCCATCGGTTTGACCCTCTGTACACATAAGGATCATCATGGTGCGCCACGGACTCGTTGCGTCTTGTGTTCTGGTTTGGATCTGCCTGATCTGCGTCTCGCACGCGGCTGAGCCGCGGCTGATCGACGACTTCAACGACGGTCAGGTTACCTGGAGCAGTTGGGTCTCGCCCGGCGCGGACAAGCCGACGCTGACGATCTCATCGGACGCCGCGGAAGGCGCCGGATCGCTGCTGGTGGAGGTACCCGAATCCGGAGAGACCACGCTGGTCTGCCGGCTTGCCCTGCCCGCGCCGGAAGGCTGCGATGCGATCTCGTTCTGGGTCAAGCGCGTCTCCGGCAATATCGCCTGCGACGTTCAGTTGGAGGAAGACCCCAAGCTCTGCCAGGGCGTCGATTGCTTCCGGACCTCCATGCCCGTTCCGTCGGGCGATCAGTGGACGCGGGTTGTGGTCCCGTTCGAGAGATTCCGCTACTCGTACACGATGCACGGCGAGGGCAATCAGCAATTCGAGAAGGACAAGCTGTGGGCCTTCGCGTTTGCGGTTTACCATCAGGAACCCTTTGCGTTCAAGCTCGACTATGTGGAGTTCGTCAATTCGGCCGACGTTTCTCCTGCCCAGAACCCAGCGGCGGCCGAGGCATCCGGGAATCTCCTTACCGGCAACACCAGCTTGGAGCTTGGAACCAGCGGCTGGCAGACCGATGGTGCGGTCGACGCCTCCACCGCCGCCGTCGGCGCCCGGAGCCTCAAGTGCAACGGAGCGGGCGTCCACTGCGCCACCGGCCGGATCAAGCCGGATCGGCCGTACACGCTGTCATTCTACGCCAAAGCCCGAACGGCGGGCACGATCAACGTCTCAGCCTGGATGAACTACAGCACCGTGCTGAATCGCCAACTGCCGCTGACCTCGCAGTGGACGCGGCTGACCGTCGAGCTTGCGCCGATGGCCCAGCCGATCGGCGCGGGGATATTCTTCGGCACGACCGATCCGAACGAACCGATCTGGCTCGACGCGGTCCAACTGGAAGAGGGTGCGACGGCCACCGCCTACCGCGATCCCGATCCGGTCGTCATCCAGGCCACCAGCGGCGCGCGCAGCGAAGTGGTCGTGCTGCGGGAAGGCAAGCCGCTGACGCTGGACGTTGCCTTCTTCAACGCGCGATGCCCCAATGAGGCCTTGCCGCTGTCGGTTGACTATACCGTCTCCGAAGCGACGCTGGGTCCGATCGGCCGCTCCACGCTGCAACTGGATTTGGAGACCGGTAAGACCTCCGAAACCACGCTGGAACTGCTGCCGACGATGCAGCCGGGCTACTACACCGTCCGATTCGTCGTTCGCGATCGGACCGGGTCGATCCTCAACGAATACGTCAGCCCCGTCGCCGTGGTGCGCGAGCCGAACCGGATCGCCATCGACGAGAGTTTTTTCGGCATGCACACCGACGGCTTGTACGCCATCGGCTCCGACGCCCTTCACGCCATCGGCGTCAACTGGATACGCCACGGCGGAGCGCTGTGGGACGGCGTCGAAAAGGAACCGGGCCAATTCAACATGCCCAAGGGCCTGGCGGTGATCGAACAGGGCTTCGGCGCGTTGGTCACCATGCTGACCGTCCCGCCGCCGGCCTGGGCGCGGGGTGCGGACGGCTTTCCCGCCTCGCCGGACCTGATCAAAAACTACATCGAGAAGGTCCTTGCGACCTACAAGGACGAGATCACCTACTTCGACTTCCACAATGAACCCGACCTGACGTTGCCGCAGGTCGCGCACCGCGCGCGGTCGTTCGCCGCCCTGCTGAACGCGGCGCATCCAAGCTTCCAAGCCGCGGGCAAGAAACTGGTCTTCGACGTCTGCGGCGACGGCCATGCCTTCACCGCGGAGGTCATCAAGGACGCCGCCGATTCGTTCGACGTCTACGCCCCTCACCCGTACGCCAATCCGCGCTACCTCGGTCCCGACGACGTGGCGTTGGGTCCGGAGGTGGGCAACATGCAAAGCCGCCTCCGCGAGTTCATCGACCTCTACCAATCGCATATGGGCGGCCGCGAGTTCTGGATCGGCGAACTGGGCTGGGGGCTCGACGCTCGCGCCTCGTGCGACAGCCGGTGGGCCGCTCGGTTCGCGGCGTACCTGGCCCGCGCGCATCTGGTGGCCCGTTCGTTCCCGCAGATCAAGCGTCTCATCTGGTTCCGGGACATCGGCTGCACCGAAGGCGGGCTCTACGAGTACGGCATCTGGCGGCATCAGGATGGCGTCAAGCCGCTGCCGCCCGTCGCCGCCTACGCGACCGTCGCCAAGCTGCTCGACGGGGCGACCCCGCTGCCGATCATCTCGGATTACGACATCAAGATCTACGCCTACAGGAAGGACGACCACGTCGTTCTCGCCGCGTGGGATTCGCTGGATGA
>JAAYCJ010000032.1 GCA_012729815.1 Phycisphaerae bacterium
CCGCCGCCCCAGGATCAACCCCACCCGCGGTCGTCGGGAAAAACGTTGTGGTATTTGACGCTCGTCCGCGGCTCCGCCATCATCGACGCCACCGCGTCACGCCACCTGGCGTAGTGGGCCGTCTCCTTGTGCCGCGCCGGATCCTCAGCCGTCCGATACACCTCCACCAGCACGAACCGCGTCGGATCGTCCTGCTGCTGGACCACGTCAAACCGCGCGATCCCCGGCTCCTGAACGCTGTTCCGCGCGTTCTCCATCGACACCGCCTTGAACGCCTCGACCTGGTCCGCCTTAACGTGAACGAACACGTGAACGATCAGCATCGCAATCTCCTTGTCCTGCGACCCTGAGGGCAAACACTTATCCCGCCGACTGATTGTAAACCGCCCTGGTCGCGCCCTCAATCCCGATCCGCTCTCCGCATCGCCCGCCGCGTACGCCACATCAACCCCACAAACTTGCGAAAGTGCCGCCAGTTGTTGATGTGGCTCTTCTCGTCCCCGTAAATCGTCCGGATCGGCGCCGAACCAAGCCGCAGCCCGCGCCGCACGGCGATCACGATCATCTCGACCTCGAACTCAAACCCACGCTCGTCGCTGGCCAGCGCCGCCTCCATCATCGCCCGACTCACCAGCCGGTAGCCCGACTGATTGTCCGCCACCGCCTGCCCCACCGTCCACGAAAACGCCCACCGCCCTAGCGAGTTCGACAGCCGACGCAACGGCGGCATCAGCGAAAAATCCCGCTCGCCGATCACCAGATCCGCCCCATGATCCCGGTACACCCGCACAAACTTCGGAATCTCCGACGGATCGTGCTGCCCGTCCGCATCCAGTGTCACGACCGCCCGATACCCGTTATCCAGCGCCCATCGGAAACCCGTCCGCAGCGCCGCCCCCTTCCCCTGGTTCGGCTCCTGACGAACCACCGTCGCCCCAGCCGACCGGGCCGCCTCCGACGTCTCATCCGCCGAACCGTCATCCACCACCAACACCGGCAGATGCGCCAACGCCCCAGCCGCCACCGGCGCAATCCGCGACGCTTCGTTGTGCGCCGGAATCAATGCCAGAATGTCGCTCGCGCGCTCCGCCATGCCGACCGCTCCCGAAAACCGCGATGACGAACCGACGCCCGTAGTATATCATGGACACCCGGAAAGGAAAACCGACCATGACGCCAAAACCTCCAACCGCCCTCGTTCTGGCGGCGGCGATCCTGCCGCTGGCCGGCTGCGGCGGCGTGCTGCTGAACCTCAGCGACCTGCTCGGCCGAGTCTCCGACGGACTCGGCCTGGTCGGCACCTGCCTCAGCGACCTTGACCCGGTCAGCCTCGACCCCGCTTTCGGAATGGCCCAGCCGGCCCCGTGGAACGGCGACGCCGCCGATCTGACCGACGCCGCCCAACCCGATCTGGCCCACTTCTACCTCCTCGCCGTCGGCGACGACGTCCTGCCCCGATGGTACCTCAACGAACGACTCTACGACCTCGGACCCCTCGCCGCCGGCGACGCCCTGCGCATCGAACTGCTCAGCGAAGCGGTCGACGGCCTGTGGCTCTACGACGATGCCCACACACTGACCGGCGCCTACGCCCGCGACTATCAGGCCCAACGGACCGAACTGACCGTCCGCCTGCCAGCCGACACCACCGCCCTCTTCGTCCGCTTCAATCTCGCCTACCTCCGCGACGAGGGCGATCCGATGGTGCGAGTCTCCCGCGCCGCCGATCCCGAACCGCCCCCTTCGCCGCAAATCGTCGTCCTCAACTTCGCCGGCGCCGAACAGGTCGCCTTTCGCAGCGGATGGGTCCGACCGACCAGCGTCGCACCCGTCGACGACCCGCTCGTCCGCCAACACGCCCTGCAGGCCTTCATCGACTCCTTCGCCGATTACAGCCTGACCGTCCTGACCGACGCCGACCCAACCCCCGAAAACCCTTACAGCCTCATCCATATCGGCTACGCCGATCCGCCCCTGGGCGACTCGACCAACGGCATCTCCGAATACGTCGACTGGGGCAACCGAGTCGCCGATGACCTCGCCGTGGTCGACCTGAACAGCGAAGCCCTCCGCACCGCCGCCCTCTTCGGCCGCCCCACCCTCGCCGCCGCCGCCGGAAAAATCGCCGCCCACGAGACCGGACACCTCCTGGGCCTCCAGCACGTCTGGGACGCCGACGACCTGATGACCATCGGCTGCAAGGGAATCGGTCTCGACGTCAACCGCATCCTCAACCGCCAATTCGCCAAAAGCCCGCTCGTCGACTTCTCCTCCGGCCGCGAACGAACCTTCGGAAACCAGGACGCCCCCGCCTACCTCCGCCGCATCCTCAGCCTGACCCAACCGTAACCATCCGCCGATCCGAGAAAAACGTTGAATCCGTAGCCGTTCCGCGTTAGGATACAGGTGCGTTGTGGGGTATCTTCATTCTGGGGGAACGTGTCACCTATCTCCGCGGACCGTCACGGTCCAACAGGAGCGGGCGTCGATTCCTCAAAAGGTCCTGGCGGGCAACCGCGTCCGTCTTCGGATCGCACCACCAGAAGAAAGGGGGCCGTTATGATCGCTCGAAATGCTCTGACGCTGGTTGTGGGCCTGGCCGTCGCCGCCCTGGCGATGCCGGGATGCTCGTCCTACGCCCACAAGTGCGGAACCATGCCCGGAGGCCTGGTCAAGATGGAGCACGCCAAGCCCATGGAAGGCGGCACGTACATGGACTTTGATCCCGCCTCCGTCGAACTCGAGGTGATCGCTCCCGAGGGACCATCCCCCATCGGCGCCCAATACATGCTGATCGCCACCGTCCGCGACGCCGACGGCAAACCGCTGCCCTCGCGACGCGTCGAGTGGATCATCGGCGAAGGCAGCGTCGGAGCCATCCTCGAAGTCGATGAAAGCGGCTGCCGCTGCACCCGAGGCAACAAGGTCACCAGCACGTGGGCGGTCAGCCACACCAACCACTTCCAGCACACCCTCACCCGCGGCGACGACGACCCCGAAAACGACATCGTCATCGGCAAGGGCCAGACCTGGTGCGTGATCACCTCCGCCAATCCCGGAACCACCTACCTGACCGTCTACGCCCCAGCCATCTACAACTGGGATCAGCGAGTCGTCTACGTCACAAAGGTCTGGGCCGAACGCCAAGTCGCGCCGACCCCGCCGCAGTAACAGACGCCCGCACAATCAATGGCTGTACTCGAGGGCCTCACGGGCCGCGCGAATCGCCTTGGGCCCGTGGGGCCTTTTCATCCAATCCGACCCGCTGCGACCATCCGCTTCTCATATCCCCGCCCGCGCGCCGCTCCAGGGCGGCTTGTACGCGTCTCACTCAATCGCCGCTAATATCCCCGGCGTAATCACCCGCTCGCAGCCAACCGGCCCCGGATGAATCCCGTCCGGCACGTACTGGTCGAATACCCCCTTGTCCTCCCGCAGCACCTTCACCCAGTTCGGATAATGGTCGATCAGCAGTAGCCCGCGCTCCGCCGCCACCTCGCGATACATCTGGTAATACCGCTCGATCTCCGGCCGGATCTCCAGGTGCTCGTTGATCGGCGGATTCATCGTCATCAGGATGATCTCCGTCGTCCCGTCCGCCGCCCCGATCCGGTCGATCATCTGCTCCAGGTTCGCCCGCGCCTGCTCCACCGACGTCTTGTACGGCACATACGCGTCGTTGATGGCGAACTCGATGAACACCGCATCCGGATGCAACCCGATCACCCGCGCATCGAGGTTCTCCACCCCCCATCCCGACCACATCCCGCTGCTCCCGCTGTTGGTCACCGTCACCAGCCCCGGATACCGCTGCTCCAGCGCCTCGCGAAGCTGGCCGACCCACGCCCCGGCCTCCGTCAGGCTCGTCCCGTACGTCACCACGTGCTGCGGCCGGCCCGCCCCAAGCTCCCGCATCAACCGCGTCCGCGCCGACCCCTTGTCCGATCCGTCCATCGACATGCTCCTACCGCATCCAACAACCCACAAACCGATCACCACAACTGTGACAACAGCAAGAATCTTTCTCACGACGACCCTTTCATCAACCTCAGAGTTTACCCAGTACCCGCTCCGCCACCCGACGACGCGCCGGCGTGCCAACCTCACAGCCGTCAAAGAAAGCTCCATTCAGCCCATCCAGCCTTCGACTCAAGCTATCGGGGCAAAGGGCTTCCATCGCAGCACCTTCATGCGACCGCTCACCGCTGGCGCACCGCCACTTTCTCTTCGCCTCCACCTCTACCGATCCGAAGACGAAAAGTAAAGCCCCTTTCAGACCTCCTGAGCCTCGACTCAGCGAGCCGGCTAACCGATCTCAACCAGCTCGATCTCGAACTGCAAATCCTGGCCCGCCAACGGATGGTTGGCGTCCAGAGTCACTTCCTGTTCCGAAACGTCCGTCACCGTCAGGATCACCGTCTGACCGTTCTCCTGATGGCTCTGGAGCTGCTGGCCCACCTCCGGATCCAGGTCCTCCGGAAGCCGGCTCCGATCCACCTGCAGAATCATCTCGTCCCGCCGAGGACCGTACGCCTCCTCCGACGACACCTCCACCGTCTTGCTCTGGCCCGGCTCCATCCCCTTGACCGCCTCCTCGAAACCCGGAATCACCCGCCCTTCCCCGATCGTAAACTCCAGCGGCTCCTTGCCCGCCGACTGATCGAACACCGTGCCGTCCTTCAACTTCCCGGTGTAGTGGACCTTGACCGTGTCTCCTTCTTTCGCCTGAGCCATAAAGGCCCCCTTTCGCGCAAGGTGGTTTCAGTTGCCATGTCTCTGGACACTTGCCGACGAACCCGAGTCCCCCCGGCAACCGCCCTTTCCCCTATTGTCGGCCAAATCGCCCATCCGTGCAACCAAAAAGCCCCAAAACCGCCTGTCCGCACCAATCCGCTGCGCCCCATCCCGATGCGCCGCGCCCGCGAGTCACGCCTACTCCGCCTCGCCCACCGGAATCGCCACGTTCCACGTCCGGCTGCACAGACGAAATCCGCCCGGACCGTCGCCCGTCGCCGCGAACAGGTGCGTCGGCCGCCCGCCCTCGATCAGCAACTGCGGACGCTCCAGACACCCCTGCTCCGTCACCCGCCCGTCCGACCACCGCACCCGCCGCGAATACGCCTTCGGCGGTTCGCTAAGCCGCCAGTCCACCCCGTCACGCGACCAGCCGTGAATCCCCGCGTGCTTCTCGCCCGTCAGCCCGCCCGTCATGTCCTTCGCCAGAAGCTCGAACCGCCCGCCGCGCCGCCACACGTACGGGTCCTCAACAAAATTGCCGCCCTCAAACACCAGCACCGGCTCGTCGCTCAGTCGCCGAAACGGCCCGTCATACCCCTCCGCCATCGCCGCCCCCAAACGCAAACCGCCCGGCACGTTCGAGCGGTAAAGCAGCAGCACCCGCCCGTCCTCCAACACGCACGGGGCCGGGTTCGTCACAATCCTCTCGTCCCACTTCCCCGGCCGCGGTTCCAGCACCGGCCGATCCTGACGCCGCCACGGACCAAACACCGATCCCGCCGTCGCCAACCCGATCCGAATCGTGCTATAGCACGGACCGGTCACGCTCGTATCGCCCGCGACCAACTGCTCAGCCGTCGGTCGCGGACCCGCAAACGTCGCCCCGATATAGTACAACAGGTACGTATCGCCCGCCTTGTGAACCGTCGGATTGTGCGTCATCCGACCGTCCCAGAACCCCTCCCCGCGATCGCCCAGAACCACCTCCGCAAACCTATACGGCCCCTCCGGCCGATCCGAAACCGCCCGCACCACCTCCGAACCAATCACGTACCCCTCGAAAAACGGAAACGTTCGCGGCCACCGAGACGCGAACATGTGGTACCGCCCGTCCTCCCCGCGGATCACCGACCCGCACCAGACCCAATAGTCATCCATCGAAAACCCGCCGCCCACCGGCGCCGGCTGCAGTCGATCGATAAATGCCATCATCATGCTCCTTCAGCAGCCGCTCACCGCCTGGCCGCCGCCGAAGCATTATCGAAAACCCCGCCCGACAAATCAACCGCCGCCGACCCTCTTCCCCCTTCGCCATACCAGATCGATTACTCCCAACACACCGCCAAAACCCCCGATCACCACCATCGGCAGCGCCACCGCCGCCCATTCCCGCGACTCGCCCGTCCAACCCATCAGCCCGCCCGCCAGCAACAGCCCGCAGACCCCCAACACCGTCCCGCGCGGAAGCCTCCGTGAAACCATCCAAAGCCCCGCGCACACCAGACCCGCCGCCGTCACCGTCAACACCACGTACGCGCCGCCATCCGTCACGCCCATATGCTACCCCTTCACAAACCATGCCGTCCGCCTGACACTATACACCAAAACCCCCGAACGGCCAGCCAAAAACCCGCCGGCCGTTACGAAATCATCCCCGAAAGGCCGTTCGTGCTCCGACGCGCCCCGCGAACCACCGCCTCGAAAAACACCGACCGCAACGGCGCCACCGCCAACGCCGCCCGCGCCGCCGGCGACCGCTCCAACAGACCCAGCACGCGACCCAGCACCCGGTGCGTCAGCTTCTCCGGATCGTCAAACACCATCTCCGCCAGCTTCCCCCGCTCGATCGCCATCGCCGCCATCTGATCGAAAATCGTCTCCGGCGTATACACCCGCTGGGCCCGCCGCTCCATCCGGATCGCGCCACGCCCGCACACGCCCTGACACACCCCGCAGCCGAGGCACAACGCCTCCCGCACCGCCGCCCGCCGACCCCCTTCACACTCAACCATCTCAATCGCCCCAACCGGACAACCCTTCACGCACCGCCCGCAGCCCGCACAGCCCTCCCCGTCCAACACCGCAATCCAGTTCGAACTCACCACTGCGTAGCGAAGGTCGTAACGCTTCATCGCCTGAATCAACTCGCAGCAACACCCGCAGCAGTTGCAGATGTACGTCACGCTCCGCTGCACGTTGTCCGCCGTCTGAGCCAAACCCGCCCCCTTGCACGCCGCCAGAATATCCAGCGCCTCTTCCACCCCGATCGGCTCGGCCATCCCGCTGCGGATCATCGAATCCGCCGCGAAGTTCAGCGTCAGACACGTCCGCATCGGCGCCCCGCACGCCCGCCCCAGATGGCTCGCCTTGTGCCGGCACGAGCACAGCGAAACCCCAAGCCGACCCGCCGTCTCAATGATCCGCGTCGCCCGCTCCCAGTCCAGCACCTCCGTGTGATCCTCCGCGATCGCCTCCTCACGCACCAGCGACCGACACGACTGCGTCCGCCCCGCAAACGCCGCCCGGGCAAACCGGTCGTCCTCCCGCATGTACGCCTCGAACAGCCGCGCCAACTCCCCCATCGGCGCGTCCTCCCGAACCCGCATGAACGTGAACTCGAAAAAACCGATAATCAACGGCGGAAGCGAAAAATACCGCCGACCCGCGTGCTCCAGGTCGATCACCAGCCCCCGCTCCGCCATCCCGCTCAACGTCGCCTCAAGCCCAGACGCCTCAATCCCCAACCGCCGCGACAGCGCCCCCAGCGGCGTCGGACGAATCGGAATCCGTCGCGCCAAATCCGCCTCCTCCGGCGAATACAGCAACCGAAGTATCTTCATCAACGCCGGCGAATCCGGCGCGCCCGACACGTGCCGGTCCAGCCGCCGCTGCAACAACCGGTACTGCGCATCATGGTTCAGGTCGTGTCCCATCCTGGCCTCCCTCGTCGCACCCGTCCGGACCGCCGGACCGCCGCGCGAGTTCCTCTCCCGATATTGAATCCCGCTTCGCCAATTCGTCAAGGGGGCACCGCCGATTTCCCCGCCCGCGCCGCTTGCTTTCACACCGCCGCCCGGTACAATGATCTGCACGATCCATGAAACCAGTGGCGCCCCTGTCTTTATAAGCGGAGCTAGATACATGCCTGACGGCCGAACCCTCATCGCCGGCGGCCGGGTGATCGACCCGGCCAACCAGCTCGACAAACAGACCAACCTCCTCCTCGAAAACCGCAAAGTCGCCTACCTCGGGCCCGATCGCCCCCGCGCCGACACCGTCATCGACGCCAACGGCCTGCTCGTCACCCCCGGCCTCATCGACATGCACGTCCACCTCCGCGAACCCGGACACGAGGAAGAGGAAACCATCGCCAGCGGCACCCGCGCCGCCGCCGCCGGCGGATTCACCAGCGTCGCCTGCATGGCCAACACCCACCCGCCCCTCGACAGCGAAGCCTCCATCGACTTCGTCCTCCGACAGAACTCCCAGTTCGGTTACGCCAACGTCTTCCCCATCGGCGCCATCACCAAGGGCCTCGAAGGCAAGGAACTCGCCGAAATGGGCAGCATGGTCCGAGCCGGGGCCGTCGCCTTCAGCGACGACGGCAACGGAATCGCCGACACCGGCGTCGCCTTCCGCGCCATGCAGTACGTCACCATGTTCGACAAGGTCCTCATCGAACACTGCGAAGACCCCGCCCTCGCCGGCGGATGCATCAACAGCGGATACGTCGCCACCGTACTCGGCATGCCCGGCCGCCCCGGAATCGCCGAACAAATCATGGTCTACCGCGACCTGAAACTCGCCGAAGCCGCCGGATGCCGCTTCCACGTCGCCCACCTCTCCACCGCCGAAGCCGTCGAACTCGTCCGCGAAGCCAAACGCCGAAACGCCGTCACCGTCACCGCCGAAGCCGCACCGCACCACCTCGTCCTCACCGACGAGGCCTGCAAAAACTTCGATCCCAACTGCAAGGTCGCCCCGCCCCTCCGAACCGCCCGCGATATCCAAGCCCTCAAACAGGGCCTCGCCGACGGAACCATCGACTGCCTCGCCTCCGACCACGCCCCGCACAGCCGAGAGGAAAAAGAACTCGAATTCCTCTACGCCCCCTTCGGACTCATCGGCGTCGAAACCGCCCTCGGCCTCTACATCAAAGCCCTCATCGAACCCGCCGTCCTCGACTGGCCCGCCCTCATCGCCAAAATGACCGTCAACCCCGCCCGCGTCCTCGGCATCGACAAGGGCCATCTGTCCCTCGGAGCCGACGCCGACGTCACCCTCATCGACCCGCACCGCACCTGGACCGTCGACGTCGAATCCTTCTACAGCAAAAGCCGAAACTGCCCCTATCACGGCTGGGCACTCCAAGGCAAAGCCGTCGGCGCCATCGTCGCCGGACGAATCATCCACGAGGAAGCACTCAACCGACAATGAGCCAGATCGATCCGCCGAATCCCGACCCGCGACAGCAGAGGCGGTCGCGAATCCTCAAAGCCGTACGCCTCTCCGTCGCCCTCGCCGCCCTCGCCATCATCCTCGGCTCCATCCAGTACCGTGACCTCCTTGTCCGCGACGGCCGCGAATTCCAAATCGTCGCCCAAACCGACCTCGCCTGGCGCGTCCGCTCGCCCGAAGGCCAGACCCTCACCATCGAAAAACCCGCCGCCGACTACGACCTGCGCCCGGGCGCCGTCAACCTCCTGCAAAACCTGCGGATCGGACCCGCCGTCTACGCCCTCCTCATCTTCGGCCCCATCCCGCCTCTGCTCGCCTGGCGATGGCGGGTCCTCCTCCGCGTCGTCGGCGTCGCCGCCGACTACCTGCTCGTCTTCAAACTCACCTACGCCGGAACCCTCATGAACTTCTTCCTCATCGGAACCACCGGCGGCGACGTCGTCAAAGCCTACTGGATCAGCCGAATCAAAAAACACCCCGCCGAGGTCTTCGTCAGCGCCTTCGTCGACCGCTTCGTCGGCCTGGCCACCATCATCCTCCTCGCCGGATTCCTCATCCTCATCCTCCACAGCGAACCCCTCATGGCCCGATGGAGCTACCAGGTCGGCCTCCTCCTCGTCCTCCTCTCCGCCGCCGTCCTCGTCCTCTTCTCCTCCCGACTCCGCCGACTCATCCGCTTCGACCGATGGTCCAGCCGCCTGCCCTTCAGCTCCGTCATCGCCCGCATCGACCGCTCACTCCTCGACTACCGCCGCCAACCACGAGCCGTCCTCGCCGCACTCGCCCTGACCCTCGTCCTCCAACTCGTCGCCGCCACCTCCGCATGGCTCCTCGGCGTCGCCCTCCGAATCGACGCACCCGTCTGGTACTACTGGACTTACGTGCCCCTCGCCTTCCTGATCGGCTCCATCCCCGTCAGCGCCTTCTGGGGCGTCGGACTCCTCGAAGGAGCCTACTACACCTTCTTCGCCGCAGCCGGACTGGCCACCGGTACCCAAGCCGCCATGCTCGCCATGGGCGTCCGACTCGTCCAACTCCTCTGGGCCCTGCCCGGAGGATACGTCCTGGCCGCTGGAATTCCCCAGGAAACCCCCGATGAACCCGCCTGAACGCCCCGTCGTCACCACCTTCGGCTCATCCAAACCCAAGCCGCCCGACCCCCGCTACTCCCAGGCCTACGAACTCGGCTGCGCCCTCGGCCAAGCCGGATACACCCTCTGCAACGGCGGCTATGGTGGCACCATGGAGGCCACCGCCAAAGGGGCCAAAGACGCCGGCTCATCCACCATCGGCGTCACCTGCACCTGCTTCTCCCGCTCCGGACCAAACCCCTACATCGACCGCGAAATCCCCACCGACGACCTCATGGCCCGACTCAAAATCCTCCTCGACATCGGCCAGGCCTACGTCGTCCTGCCTGGCGGCAGCGGAACTCTCGTCGAACTCGCCCTCGTCTGGGAACTGATCGCCAAACGCCTCGCCCCCGTCAGACCCATCATCCTCTACGGCCACTTCTGGCAGCCCGTAATTCGTATTACCGCCGCCGAACGACCCGATACCGCCAACCTCGTCCAAACCGCCGCCAACCACGAAGAAGCAGTAAAACTTATCGCCAAAGCCCTGCCTCACCCAGCCTGATCCCGATCCTCCGGCCCCTCCTCCTCAGCCGCCCTCCGATCCTCAACCGGACGATCCGACTCCTCCATCGCATCCCGAAACAACCCCTGCGTCTCCCGCATCCCACGCTTGAACTCCACCGTCGCCCGACCGAACGCCCGCGCCACCTCCGGCAGCCGCCGACCAAAAATCAGCAGCGCAGCCACCAGGATCACCACATACTCGCTCGGCCCAATACTAAAAAACGCCAACATCCGA
>JAAYCJ010000033.1 GCA_012729815.1 Phycisphaerae bacterium
GGCGGGGTTTCCAGCATGGTCCAGCTCTTGCCGTCGTCCTCGGTCAGGTAGACACCTGGGACATTGGCCAATGAACCCCACCACGGCTGATTGCAGGCGACGACCCAGCGGCTTGGATTCTTCGGGTTGATGGCAACGCCCTGCGGCCGCTGCAGTTGCGCCGGGCCGCTGCGGATGAAGGTCTCACCCTTGTCGCTGCTGACGTACAGGGCGCTGGAGCCGCCGACCCATACCCAGTCGGGCCGGGCCGCGCAGACCGCCACGGTGAGCAGCCCCCCTTCGGGCACCGCGCCTTCGCCGAGGCGGCGCCAGACCTTCTCATTCTTATCACAACCGAATAATCCACGGGTAGTTACGGCATATACCTTATCGCCGGCGCAGGCCAGGCTGGGCAGCGCCGTCCATCCGCTGCCGAAGAGGCCCGGTTGGGTCGGCAGGCCTTCGCTTTTGGAGGCCCAGGTCTCACCACCATCGCCGCTGTAGAAGACGGCGGCTGGGGTGTCGCCCACTCCGCCGTAGGCCACCATGATTTCCCTTCCGGTATCGTCGAGGACGGCCAGGCCGGTGAGCCAGCCGCCCTTGTCCAGCGGGAGGCCCTCACCGAGCGAGGCCCAGGTCACGCCGCCGTCGCGGCTGACGCCGACCCGTGTCCAGTACGGGTTTTTCCAGTCGTAGGTGACGGTCAGGATCAGGTGCTGGTTGTCGTTTGGGTTGATCCACAGCTGCGTCGTCTCGTTGACCGCGAACTCGCCTTCGGCGATGGGCCAGAAGAAGTTTTTGCCGCCGTCGGTGCTCTTGATGAGGCCGAAGTCGGCGTTGTTGACGTAGATGGTGTTCGGGTCCACCGGATCGGGTATGACCTGATAGACGCAGGCGGTGTTGATGCCCTTGGGCCTCTGTGACCAGGTTTTGCCGCCGTCGGTGCTGAGGATGGGCGTGTAGTCGTCGCTGACGTACATTCGGTCGGGGCATCCGGGGTCGATGAGCATGTCGGCGGCGCCCATCATGGCCGTCCATTCGGCCTTCCTCGCCGAGAAGGCCCAGTCGTCGGGATAGTCGAAGGCGGCTTCGATGCTTTCGGTCGGCCAGGTCCATGTCTTTCCGAAGTCGTCGGTGTAGAACAGTCCTCGCGCGCCTCCCACCGTCCAGAGGCGCGTTTGATGGCCGACGTGCCAGCGGGCCTTCCGCACGGCTTTGCATTTTTCGTGAAGCGTCAGTTCCTGCCACGTCTGACCCCGGTCCTTTGAGATGTAGACCCCATCGCCGGTCGCAGCGGCCAGCCAATCGTGGTTGGCGGGGTGACGGTGGACGTCGGTCACCTGGGGAATGTCGAGGTTTTTCTTCCAGGTCTTGCCGCCGTCGAGGGACTCGAAGAGCCCGCCCGGCTCATCGCTTTTGCCGAACACGTCCTTGCGCATCGACACCAGGAGCCGCTGATGGTCGTCCGGATCGACCCGCACGCCGGTGAGAAACCTGCCGGGAAAGGCGAGCGGCGTCCAGGACTGTCCCGCGTCGCGGGAGATCCACAGGCCGCGGTCGAAGCTGGCGGCGTAGATGACGTTGTGGTCGGCTGGGTCGAACTCGAGGACGTTGCCGGTCATCTTGCCGTTGCCTTCGCCGGAGAAGTAGAAGTCTTTGGTCAGCATGCGCCAGTGGTTGCCCTTGTCGTCGGATCGCCACAGGGCGCCGGGAATGAGGAACTCGTGGGCCCAGCCCTGTCCGGTGGCGGCGTAGACCCGGCCGGGGTTCCGGTCGTCCACGAGAATGCCGCTGCAACTGTAGTAGGTTTCGCGGTCCCAGCCGCGGGCGCAGATCGTCCAGGTCTCGCCGGCGTCGTCGCTGCGATGGACGCCGCCCTTGTCGGACGCGCAGTAGAGGGTGTTGGGGTCGGAGCGGTCCATGGTCAGGAAGCCCACGAAACCGCCGCCGTCGACGGCCAGCCGCGACCATTGGCACGGCGCTCGGTCCTTGTGAAACTCCGGCGCGGCCGTAGCCACGATCCGCAGGCTCAGAAGCTGCTGGGCGGTATCGAACCAGTTGTTTTCGATGGTGTGTTTGACGAAGACGGTCCTGGCCCCGAGGTTGGCGAACGTCTGGCGATACTCCCTGGCGCCCCCCTTCTCGGGCACCTCGTTCCACCAGCAGTGTCCGACCTCCTGGTCGATCCTGTCCGCGGCCGTCCCCAAGAACGTGGCGTGCTGCCCCGCCCAATTGTGTTCGCCGCGGTTGTAGACGCTGACGATGACCGTCACGTCGCCGAAGGCCTGTTCGTTGGGCAACTGAAACGACCATGTTCCCGAACCTTTGCCTCTTTCGCCGACGATCCACTTGTCGTTGTTGTGGCGTTGGAACGTGCCGACGGTTTCGACGTCCGGCGCGACCAGTCCATTCGCCCGAAGCTCAAGGCGGTACACGTTCCGCTGCTCATCGAACGGAACGGGGATGGCGGCGTGCGCGATGCCCGCCAAGACGATTGAGGCCGTCAACAGAACGGCAAGCTGTGGTTTCATCGTATTCTCCATAAACAGGTCTTCGGAAAACCGCGGCAAGCGGTTCGCATTTCACGATCATGCGGCGGGCGTCATCACGGTTCGATCTCCGCGAGGTAGATGGCGCTTCGCCGCAGGCGGGTTTTGGGGTCGGCGGCGAATTCCTGGGAGGAGTAGTAGCTGACCAGGAGGTTGCCGTTGGGCAGTTCGACGGCTCCGGCGTAGGAGCTGTCGCCTCCGCCGGGCAGGATAAGCCGGCGTTCGAGTCGGTCGCCGACGACGCGACAGACCATCGTCCGGTCGGTGGTATCCCACGGGGCGATCCGCTGATCGGGATTCAGGTAGGTTCGCCCGATGGCGAGAAGCTGTCCCTTCCACCAGACCAGAAGCGGTCCGCCGACGAAGGGGCCTTGCGTGTATCGCCACTGGCGGTACGGCGATTTGGCGCGGCCCAGATAGCTGCAGGCTGGGTTGTCCTTGCCCTGTTCGGGGCGGCCGGCTTCGCAGCGGATCAGGGCGACCATTTCGCCGTCCGGGGCGAAGGCCAGTTCCGTCTCGTTCGTCCGAGGGTGGACTTCACCGATCGAATGGATCAACTCCCACTTGCGACCATCGCAGGACGAGAACAGGTCCGATCTTGATCCGCCTTCCGTTTCTCCGGTCTGGCGATAGCCGGTGGCGTAGAAACAGCCGCTGTGGTACTTGGGCCGCCAGATCTGGTAGCCTTTGGGCAGGTACGGAAAAGGTCCGCTCCACCAGTCGCCGTTGTCGGTGTGGAACATCAGCGGCTGGGTTTTGTGCGCGCAGGTTTCCGGATCGAACCAGGTGCAGTGCAGGAACATGTAAAGCCGGTCGGGCGTCGCGGCCAGCAGCGGGCTGCACTCGTCGCCGTACTTGAATACCCCTTTGGCGCAGTGCGTCCAGCGCAGGCCGTCGGGCGACTGGAGGATTTCCGCCACGCCGTCGCCGGAGGTGTGCATGGCGCCGGTGCGAAAGGCGAGGTAGTACTTGCCCTTGAAGACCGCCAGGTCGGTCCAGGCGTGGTAGCGTCCGGCGTCGTAGACTTTTTCGGCGAGAACGATCTTCATCGTGGCCTGACCTCTCCTCGCCAGCTTCCAATTCCCATGCACGCAATGTAAATCACCCCTTCGCGGTGCGGGTCGCAGACGACGCGCCAGGCCTTGCCGACGCAGGGCATGTCGGTGAGGCGGGCGAAGGTCTTGCCGTTGTCGGTGGTGACGTAGATACCGGGTTCATTGGTTTCGGGCGTCGTCCACCACGGGTCGGGCACGGCGACGAACCATCGGTCGGGATTGAACGGATCGATGGCGACGCCGAAGCACCGCTGCATCTTCTCAAGGCCGACCCGCTGAAAGCTCTCGCCGCGGTCATCGCTGACGAACAACCCGGCTTGCGTACCCACCCACACTGAATCCGGCCGTTGCGGACAGATCGCGAGGGTCTTGAACGTCGCGGGCAGGACGTCCTCGCCGATCCGCGTCCAGGTTTTCTCCGCCTTGAGCCGCCGATAGACGCCGTCGCCGCTGGTGCCCGCGTAGATGCAGTCGCCGACGGTGACCAGATGGGGCAGCGCGGTGACCCCGCTGCCAAAGAGCAGGCCGTCAGTTTGGGGCAGGCCTTCGCGGTCGAGCGTCCAAGTTTCGCCGCCGTCCCTGCTGGAGTAAATGCCACGCTCCTCCGGGTTGCCGTCGTACGCCACCATCAACTCCCGCCCCTCATCGTCCAGGGCCACCAGGCCGGTCAGCCATGCGTTGGCGGCGCTGTCCAGGGGCAAGCCTTTGCCCAGGGATTTCCAGGTCACCCCGCCATCGCGGCTGACGCCGACTCGAGTCCAGTGGGGGTTTTTCCAGTCGTAGGTGACGGTGAGGGCCAGGTGCTTGTTGTCTTTGGGGCTGATCCAGAGCTGGGCCGTCTCGTTGACGGAGAATTCGCCTTCGGCGATGGGCCAGCGGAAGTGCTTGCCGCCGTCGGTCGACTTGAGCAGCCCGTGGTCGAGGTTCAGAACGTACACGACGTTCGGATCGACCGGATCGGGGACAACGTCGTACACGCAGAGCAGGCTCAGGCCCTGCGGCTGCATCTCCCACGTCATTCCGCCGTCCGTGGAGGCACTGACGGTGTAGAAGCAGCAGTTGTACATCCGCTCGGGGCGCACCGGATCGATCAGCAGATCAGCCAGGGCGTTGCTCACCGTCCACGCCTGATGGGGACGATCGGCCATGTAGGCGACCTCAACCGGAGGATACCGAAATGTCTTCTTGGGATCCTGCGTCGGCCAGACCCACGTCTCGCCCAGGTCGTCGGAGTAGAAGATCCCGTTGTCTCCGCCGACCGTCCAGAGCCGCTGGGGTTGGCCCGGCTGCCAGCGGGCGCGATAGACGCGGCTGCACTGCTCATGAAGCTTCAGCTTTCGCCACGTCTTGCCGCGATCCTGCGAAAGGTAGGTGTCGAGGCCCCCGGTGGAAACGACAAGCCAGTCGTGCTGGACCGGATGCCTCGCCAGGTCGTGAGCGTTGGGCACGTCGAGGATTCCGGCCCACGTTTTGCCGTCGTCGAGCGACTCGAAGAGCCCCCCCGGTTCCTGGTTTTTGCCGAGCACGTCGGGCCGAGCGCCGACCAGGAGACGCTGGCTGTCGTCGGGATCGACCCACACGCCGGTCAGACACTTGCCCTCGAAACCGAGGCGACTCCAGTTCGCGCCGGCGTCGCGGGTGACCCAGAGCCCCTCGACGAACCCGGCGGCGTAGATCACGTCGTGGTTTGTCGGATCGAACTCCAGGACATTCCCGCTGTGCTTGCCCGTGCCTTCGCCGCTGAAGGTGACGTCGCGGGTGAGGAGCCGCCAGTGTTCGCCCTTGTCGTCCGACCGCCAGACGCCGCCGCCGAACGGGCGTTTCTGCCAGGCATTGTGAACCCACGAGCCGCTTCCCGACCCCATATAGACGCGGCCGGGATTCCGGTCGTCGGCCAGGATGCCCGCCACCGAGTAATCGGCGTCGTTGCGAAGCCCGGCGTTGCACATCGTCCAGGTCTTGCCGGCGTCGTCGCTGCGATGGACGCCGGCGACGTCGCAGCCGCAGTAGACGGTATCCGGATCGGCCTTGTCCAGGGTCAGCACGCGGACGTAGCCGCCGCCGTTGACGTTCAACCGCGACCATTCGCAGGGCACCGTCGAATCGTTGTCCGCCGCCTGAAGCGGCGTGGCGATCGCCAGAAGCGTCAGTCCAGCCAAGAGCGTGACACGCATCGATCATCTCCCAGAATTGCGGATCGTGAAGCACCGGGCTCCACGGCCGGGATGGCCGGCAGGCGTGAACGCTAATCCCAGGCCAGACCGCTGGCGGCATCGAAGAAGCTCCATACGGGCAGAGCCCAGCCGGCTTTGGGGACCAGCCCGACCGAGTCGTGAATCAGGCGCACACTGCCATCCGTGGCGGCTATGTTGTAGTATCTCAAATGAATATCGGGCGTAAATCGATCCACCACCATCGGACGGGCCGGATCGGAGGTGCGGCTTGGGCCGTTGAAGTTCCACCAGGCGCCAAACCGGTCATTGGGCACAGTTGAACGAGGCGTCAGGCCACGGTAGGCGTAGCTGCCATTCTTGAGTTCCCAGGTCTTCGTCGGGAAGTTGTCGGGAAACCGCCGCATGTCGGACGGGCAGTACAGGGCGTTGGGATCGAACTTGGTGGTGAACATCACCGGATCGTTGGGCCAACTGCTGTAGGTCCGCTTGGGTTTCAGGAGCACCATCAGCCCGTAGTGCTTGCCCTGTTCACCTTCATAGCCCCAGTTCTGCGTACCCAGGTAATCACTGAAGTTGCCCGTCCCGTCGGTCTGGCCGGCTGAGCCGTGGTAGTACATGGCGTCGCCCCATGGAAAACAATCGAGGCTTTCGCCGGCGTACATCACGAAGCCGGTCATGATTTGACGGAGATTGCTGCCACAGGCGACGCGTCGCGCCGCTTCGCGTGCGTTCTGCAGGGCGGGCAGGAGGATGGCGACCAGGACGGCGATGATCGCGACGACGACCAGCAGTTCGATGAGCGTGAAGACCCGACGCCCATGATTGCCTGCCTCATTCGGTATCATTTTTCATCTCCCGCGTTTGCCGTTCCATCACCTATCGTCACCGGCACGGTCAGCCCTTCTCGCGGGAGCGAGACCGTTTGCGAGACGCTTCGGCCGTCCGCGGTGACGGTGATCTCGTAGTCGCCCAGGAACCCGCGGACGCCGTACCGTCCGGCCCCGTCGGTCATTCCCTCCTGGCGGGTCCACCACTGGTTCAGGACCAGGTCCTCCCAGACCTTACCCGCCGGTTTGAGGCTGCCGTCGGCCCGGACCATGGCGGCCTGCGGCTGCCAGTGGTTGGGCTCCCAGAATCCCCACAGCATGAAGGCCCCGACCGACGGATGGCTGAACGTCGCGGTCATGAAATCGCGGAAGTAGTCGGCCTGGAGGTGGAGGTCAGGCGTGTTGACGTCGAACTCGGTGTTCCAGAATTCCCTGCCCTGGTCCGCGTAGATACGGTCGAGGATGTCGATGACCTTGGCCGGATCGGTCAGGTCCGACAGGAAGTGGCCTTCCTCGGTGATCACGTCGATCGGCGTATCGTACTCGGCCAGGCGGTGATAGTAGTCCAACGACAGCTTGAGCCGCGACCCGCCGTGGGTGATCACGCCCGAGTCGTTGAGGATCAGCTTGGCTTGCGGATCGATTTTTCGAGCCGCTTTGAACCACTCGGCCACCTTGTCCAACCCGCCGACGGTATGGACCCAGTCGTCATACCATTCGGGTTCCGGCTCCAGCGGCAAGTCCTTGCCGCCCAGCCGCTCGAACAACTGATAGGCGTACGTGCACTGCGGCTCGTTCATCACCATCCAGGCGTACATCCTGCCGCGCAGGGCGGCGCCCTTGTCGGCGATATGGTCCATGATCCGCTTTTGGATAGCCTCGCCGGGTTGGTCCAACCACTTCAGGTCGTCCGGCATGGAATGGCGTTTGGGCCATATGAAGGCCTGCCCGACGACGTTCAAGCCGTTCTCGTTCGCCCATTCGATGGCCTTGATCCCGGCCTCCTTCTCGTGCCGCACGTTCGGCCGCTCCCACTGCCGCCATTCGATGAAGTGGGCCACGATGACCGAGTTGAAGTACTTCCTGACCATCGCCTGGTACAGGGCCGACTGTTCGGGCGTCCAGGTTCGGCCCTCGGCGGTGACGCCCAGAAGGGCCGGCGGGTTCACTTCGGTCCCGAACAGGAAGGCGTGCTTCGTCATCGTCACTTTCACCGCGGCATCGGCCACGGGCCGGCCGCCGGCGTCGGTCACCTCGACGGTCAGGTCGCCCTTACGGATCTTTTCGATCCGTTCGGCCGCCGGCTTGCGCCACGCCGCGTCGGGCTCGCGGCCGGGATAGGAGACGCTGGTGGCCGGCAGGTCTTCCGGCTTGACCTGCTTGCCGTAGTTGACCAGTTCCACGCCGCCGATCTCGATCTCCTGATCGGCGTAACCCAACTGGAACGTCAGCATGCACGTCTTGAGCGGACGATCGACCGGACAGACGAAGGGGTACTGGAACTTCTTCCATCCCTGTCCCACCGTGGCGGTGACGCCGTCGGTGTGCAGCCACCCCTGCCACGGCGAGCCCCACTGCTGAAACCGCACGGTCGCCCGCGCGCCGCCCGACTCGTGGCCGCTCTTGAGCGCGCGAAGATGGAACGTCAGGTACAGCACGTCGTCCGCCTGGATCGGCTCCGTCGGCCACGACATCACTTCCACCGCGTAGACCTCGCCGCGGTAGTCCTGGGTCCGGACGCGAAAGGCCTTGGAGAACGGCATGCCCTCCACCGCGACGACCCGCCGCTCGAAGTCGCCGGTCTTCATGTAGCCGGACTCGTCGGCGGGCATGAAGGCCGCGTCGCCGCCGCTGAGAAACCGCTCCGGCGTTTCGCTGGTCAGGATCAGCCGTCCCGCCGGAAGCTGCTGACTTTCGGCCAGGGCCGAACCCAAACTCGCCGCCACACCCAGTAGAACCGCCAACGCCGCCGACAACCTCATGCCGTGTCCTTTCGTCAATCCCGGTAGTCGAGTTTCCATCCGTTCCCGCGGATCTGTCCGGGCAATACGTCAATAGCCTGCGCGTGCCCGTCCAGCATGCCCATGTTGACCTGATATCCCGCGGCGTCGTGCAGGGCGTAACCCGGATAGGCGGCGCCCACCTGTCGCGAAAAGAGCATGCTGTCCGCGAAGGCCACCGTGGTCGAAGTCGATTCGATCTCGTCGATCCGCTTGGCGTTTTCGTCGAACCACAGCGGCCAGAGCCCGCGTAACTCCCACGTGTACGGATTGCTCCCGCGAAGTTCCGAATTGTAGAGGTACGACGTTCCGTCCCTCCAGAGATACGAGTCGAACTCGCCGCCCGCTGCGTCCGCCGGGCACGCCGCCACGCCGACCTCGGTGTCGATCCCCACCCTCGCGGGCAAGCCGACGTAGGGATTCAGCGGCGGATACACCTTCGGAGGCGTCATCGCCTCCGCTCCCGCCCTTCCGGCAAAACCCAGGCGAAGCCAGTAGGTGCCGCCGTCATGCCGCAGCAGGTATCCCGCGTGATCCTGGGCGTAGAAGCCCACCAGCGCCGAGGCCAGCGTCCGCAGGTGGGTGAGGCACTCAGCCGACCGGGCCGTCCGCCGGGCCTGCTGCAGCGCCGGAAGCAGCATCGCCACCAGCACCGCGATGATCGCAACCACGACCAGCAGTTCGATCAGCGTAAAGGCCGCTCGTTTCCTTTTCATGGTGCATGGCTCCTATCTTTCCTGGCACCGGCTGGTGGACCCGCGATCCACCAGATGCGTTTCGAGATACCGCACTTCGTCCCGCCCTTGTCCGGTTTCGATCCGGCGCAGCATGTCCAAGGCCGCCTCGGCCGCCCGAACGCGGGGAATGCGCACCGTACTCAGCGGCGGATCGACGTGGGCCGCCCACGGCATGTCGTCGGTGCCGACCACGCTGATGTTCCGACCGGGCGTCAGGCCGCAGGCCTTCAGTTCCGCGTACACCGGATTGATATGGTTGTCGTAGACGATCAGGGCGGTCGGCTGGACCTGGGCCTTGATGATCCGGCGAACTCCCGCCCGGATGGTGTCGTTTTCCCAGCCGACGTTGGCCACCCACTCGGGCCTCACGTCGAGGTTGAACTCAACGCACAGGCGATAGAACCAGTCGCGCCGCAGGTACTGCCCGCGATGATAGGAGTCGTTTCTGATACCGTGCAGATACGCAATCCGCCGATGCCCCAGGCCGACCAGGTGCTCCACCTGATCCCGCACCACGCGTTCCTCATCCACGGCCAGGCACGGCGCGATCAGTTCCACGATGTTGGGAAACACGTGCAGGCACGTCGCGCCGTTTCGGACCAGGGGCTCGATGATCCGCAGATCGTGCATCGTGATTCCGTAGGTCAGAACCGGCTGCGACCCCTGCCGAAGGATTTCCTCCACCACCGCCTCGGGATTCGCTTCGAGTTCCATCACCCGGACCCTCAGGGCGGCGGCCCCCTGGGCGAGCCTGCCCGCCAGATAGCCGGTGAACTCGTTGCTGAAGTTGCCCGGCTTGAAACCTTCGGCCAGGTCAAAGTATAAAACGTTCAGCAAACGCGGCTGAACCGCCGTGCCATTGAGCCGATAGAAGCCCGACCGCGGCCGGCACTCGATCAGCCCCTCGTTCGCCAGTCGCGTCAGGACCCGGTCCACCTCCGTCTTGGTCGCCGAGCAGACCGCCATCACCTCGCGGACCGACGGCAGCCGCTGGCCGTCACCCGCCTGGGCCGCCGCCCGTCGCAGGTACGCTTCCACCCGCTGCGAAGACCCTGTTTCCCGTAGCATTGTGTTCATAGCGATGCATTCCTGGACATCAGATGGATCAGTTGCGATCAGTTTAACATCTGACGATCAGATCGTCAACGGCAAACTGCAACCTAAGGCTATATCATTACCACTAATACTCCGATACCCTTTTGGCGGTCCATGCAAGGTCGGAGCAATGACGTTTTTGGCTGCGTCGGTTAGAATTAACTCCTTGCGGCTGTTGTGCCGGGATTATAAGGAAGCATGGCGCGTGTGAGCGCGCGAATGGCACGGGATCGTCAGACAGGAGCAGACAGATGACCATTGAGGGCCAGTTTGAACACACCGCCGGGAAGTCGAAGCTGAGCCTTGCCGAGGCCTCTGTGATTACCGAGGCGGCCCGTCAGGCGGGACTGGTGCTTAACACCAGTTGCGCCGGACGCGGCAATTGCGGCGGCTGCGTGGTCGAACTGCTGGCGGGAACCTACCGCCAGGACGGGAGCACCTTCGCGGTGACGGCCGGCGAGCGGCGGCGGGTGCATGGCTGCCGGACGACCATCGTGGAGGGCCCCTTCCAGATTTTCGTGCCGCGCCGATCGCTGGTCGAAACGGGCGAGAAGGTGGTGGCCGACTTCGTTCTCAACGGCCGCCACCGCCACGAGCCGACGGTGCGAACGATGAAGGTGCAACTGCCCAAGCCGGTTCTGCGGGAACCGCTGGGCGATTACGAACGGCTGGCCCGGTTGATGCGGAACGATTTGGGCGTCCAGCTTGCCGGGGCGAGCCTGACCGCGCTGCGGGAGCTTCCGAGGCTGACGCGGGCTGAGATCTATGACTTGACGGTTCGGATCGGCTGGCGGCACCATCAGGGGTGGGAACTGGTGGCGATCAGCAACGGCGGGCAGACGCCGCGATCGTACGGTTTGGCCATCGACATCGGGACCACCACGGTGGCCGCCGCCCTTGTCGATATCGAAGCCGCCAAGATCGTGGATACCTCGACCTGCTATAATCAGCAGATTCGCCAGGCGGACGACGTCGCGGCGCGGATCGCATCGGCCGGCGCCGATCACGGTCTTGAGGAACTGAACCGGCTGATCGTGGAGGAGACGATCAACCCGATGATTCAGCTTCTGTGCCGCAAGCAGGGCATTGGCACCCAGGACGTCCATCGGGCGGTGATATCGGGCAACACGGTGATGTGGCACCTGTTTCTGGGCATCGACCCGACCGGCCTGGGCCGGATGCCGTTTCCGCCCGGGGCCAACGATCCGGGAGCGTTCCGGGCCCGCGACGTGGGTCTGACCATCGATCCTGCCGCCCTGGTCGACGTCGTGCCGTCCATCAGCGCGTACGTCGGCGGGGATATCGTCAGCGACATCTACGTCACGCAACTCCACGAGGCCGCGGCGCCCCAGATGGTCATCGACGTGGGCACCAACGGCGAGATCGCCCTGATCGCCGACGGCAGGATGTTCGTCACGGCCTGCGCGGCCGGTCCGGCCTTCGAGGGCCTTCGGATTTCCTGCGGCATGCGGGCGAGCACGGGGGCGATCGAAACCATCACGATCGACCGGAGCAGCGGCGAGTGCCGGTGCGGCGTGATCGGCAACAGCCCGCCGGTCGGCATGTGCGGATCGGCTTTGATCGACTTCGTGGCGGAGGGTCTTCGGGCGGGACTGATCACCGAGGCCGGCCGATACAACCGCGAGATGCTCGGTCGCTGCCCGCGGCTGCGGGAACAGCCCGACAGCAAGGTTCTGGAGTACCTCGTGGCTCCGCAAAGCGAGACGGACGGCCTGGACCACGACATCGCCGTCAGCGAGAAGGACCTGGAAACCCTGCTCCAGGCCAAGGGCGCGGTGTACTCGGCCATCCGCATCCTCTGCCGCCGGGCGGGCATCGAGGCTTCGCAGCTCGCGAAGGTCTTCCTGGCCGGCGGGTTCGCCCGCTACATCAACGTCGCCAACGCGATGACCATCGGCCTGCTGCCGGAATTGCCGGCTGCCCGGTATCTGGTGGTCGGCAACGGCTCGCTGGCCGGGGCGTTCGTCGCCCTGATCGACCGCACCTCGTGGCAGGCGTTCCGCGACGTGCTGCGCAAGCCCGAGGTCGTGGAACTCAACCTCGAACCCGACTTCCAGGACGAGTACACCTTCGCCCTGTTCCTGCCGAATTTTCAGAAGGAGCTGTTTCCGCAGACGAGCCAGTCATTGGGGGGATAGATCATGGCGAACAGCAGCAACAACAGCAACAGCCGCGGCGAGTTGGTGCGGATCGTGTTCGTCTGCTCGGGCAACTCGGCCCGCAGCCAGATGGCTGAGGGATTCGCCCGGGCCTGGTCGGCTGACAACGTGTGGGTCGAAAGCGCGGGCATCCGACCGATCGGGCTCTCGGAAAAAGCCGTTCAGGTGATGGCCGAGGTCGGCGTCGACATCTCGCGGCAGCACAGCAAGAGCGTCTACGACATCGATCCCGATCAGGACTACGTGATTACGCTCTGCGATCACGCGGTCGATCCGTGCCAGACGCTTGCGGCCAATCGCGAGCGGGCGCACTGGTCGGCGCCCGATCCGGTCTCCCTCGCGCCGTGCATGGAAGACCCGCTGACCGCCTATCGCCGATCGCGCGACATGATCGCGGAGAAGGTTCGTTCGTTCCTCGAGGAACGCGGACTGCTGAAGGAGGCCGGAGGGCCGAAGGACTGAGCCATGGCGGCATCCGCTGAGAAACGGGTAGGAGAACGCTCACCATGCTGACCTTTGCATCGCCGGTGGGAATGGCCCGGGGCACGCTGTCGGACCTTCTGAGCCAGGCGTACGACGGCTACGAACGGATCGATCCGGAGCAATGCGCCCAGTGGCGGGAGGCGTGGGGGGAGTTTGACGAATTCGCCGAGCGCGACCTGTCGTGGTCGGCTGGGTGGCTCTTCCTGACCCGGATCGGCGAACGGACGATCGGGTTTGCCTCGTGGGACCCGTCGAAGCGGCCGCGGGCGGTTATCGGCCACAACTGCATCGTCCCGGCGCACCGGCATCGCGGCTACGGCCTGGCCCAGATGCGGGAGGTCATCGGCCGCCTGGCCGCACAGGGATTCGCCGAGGCGACGGTTCGGACGGGCCAGGACGATTTCTTCCTTCCCGCGCGAAAGATGTACGAACGGGCGGGTTTTCGCGAGACGGGCCGGCAGGTCGTTGACGGCCATGCGGTGGTCGATTACCGGCTGGCGATTGAATCCGCCGGGTAGCCATCCATGAACCGGGCGTCTACGGCGTCGGCGGGTCGGCGGGCGGTACGAACTGATGGAAGAACCGTATCCGATCCGTCAACTCGTCAAACTCGTAACGCCGGCTCAGGTCGATCGGCATGAAGCAGCCGTTGCCGTGGTCGCTGGCCAGGATGATCATCCGTTGGAACTGCGTCTGGAATCCCTGGTCCTGCGCCTGATGGCCGATCACGAAGAAATCCACGCCCAGCAGTTGAGCGAACTCATCGACGTGGGCCGCGGTGTGCCCGCGACCCCAGACCAGCTCATAGACGCTGCCTCCGGGGATCATGTCCTCCCACGTCCAGCCGCGGCCGAAAATGTCCAGGTCGAAACCGGCCATCGCGTGCGGACCCGGAATCGAGTGCGACAGCCACAGCCGGTTCGGGCAACGGACGGCCAGCGGAAAGCTCAGCAGCAGGCGAATCAAGCCCTCGGCGATTCCCTCGGCTCCCGATCCGTACTGCCCGCGGATCCACTCGTTGAACGCCGCGATGCTCGCCCCGCCCGATTTGGTGATCTCACGGCCGGTGATCTGGGCCAGATCGTGATTGCCGAGCACAAAGTGCACCTGCTCGGGATGCCGGAGCTTCCATTCGAGGGCGTCGAGCAACAGCAGCAGCGAGTTGTCCTCGCCGGCGGAGTCGCTTAGGCCCTGGCCGTTCTGATGGATCAGCTCGTGGAGCACCACGTGCCGGTGGGGCTGGCGCTCGAGGTTGGCGAAGTGCTTGAGGGCATGGAGATTCGGCGAGAAGCCGTGAAGATCCCCGGTCATCACGACCTGGCCGTAGTCCGGCAGGCAAACGACGCCCCCTTCCCGAAGGGGATCCTCCTGCTGCAGGGCGATCACGTCCTCAAATAGTCTGAGGACCCTTTCCGATGAGCGATGCTTCACGTTACAGAACCTGTCACCACGACAACTGACCCGACGACCCTGGCCCGCGAGAGGCCACAATCAGCGATAAGATAATGGATGAGAACCGGATGAAAGAACCGGCCGTCGGCCGTCCGTCGGACGGGCTGTAACGACGCTCTTGAGTTGTTAAAGAATGTCCTCCAGGAAGCGCTCAAATTCCGCGGTGTCGTCCGCCGACACCGGTTTCTGCGAGAGCTCCTTCTTTTCCTTCGTTCTGGCGTATTTCTCGGGCGACTTCTGTCGCAGCAGCAGGTGCCGGGCCACGTCGAGGCGGGCGATCACCTCAGCCATGTTCTCCGGGCGTTTGGCGGGTTCGCGGCTGCAGCAGGCCATCGTCAGATTGGACAGCGCCATCGGCACCTTGTTATTCACCTCGTCCGGTCGAGGGACGTCCTTGACCGGGGCCAGATGGATATCGCCGGTGTCCTGCGACATGCTTGTCGGATAGGCCTGGTTGGTCAGGACCCAGTACAGCGAGGCGCCGAAGTTGAAGATGTCGGTCCGCTGATCGAGCATGCCGCGTTTGACCTGTTCGGGCGCGATGTAGTCGGGCGTTCCCTGGACCCGTTTCTTGCGGTGCCCGATCGGACAGCTCTGTCCGAAGTCGATGAGCTTGATGTTCCCGTTGCCGGTCAGCAGGATGTTCTTGGGCTTCATGTCGGCGTGAATGAAGCCGGCCTGGTGGAGCACGTCGAGTCCCCGGGCGACCTTGATGAACAGGTCGATGACGTCCTCCATCTCGATCGGCGGGGCCTGTTTGAGGGTTTTGCCTTCCACATATTCGAGGATCAGGAGCAGTTCCTGCGTCTTGAACCAGCTGCGGACCTTCCGCAGTTCGTACGACTTGCGGATGTACTCGTGGTTGATGCGGCCGCTGACCTGGTGCTCGGTCTGCATCTGCTCGAAGAAGCGGTCGTCATCCTCGGTTTCGCGGATGACCCGCTTGAGCGTATAGATCGTCCCGTTGCCCGGATCCTGAACCTTCCAGATGGTCGATTTGGCCCCTCGACCCAGGTTCTCGAGGACGATGTACTTGTCGATATGTTTCAGGACGTCAGTGCCCATCCGCCACACTAAGTTCAGCGATATTTATAGTATGAATACACTGTCTTTCATCGCATTGTACGGGCGCCGTCCAGATCCGTCAAAGCGAAAGCACCCACTGCGCTGGTATCGGCAAGAACAAACACACTCAACATATATGAGACGCAGACGTTTATCCAGTGTTTCCAAAAAAAAGAATTTAGACCTGCGGTCCACGGCGGAGGCAGATCTGGAGCGTCGGCTGCGGCATGGCAGGCAGACCCCGGCACGGCACGTTAGTTCAGGAGCGGCTTGCGCCAGTTGTAGCACTCGAGCGGGTCGGGATGGCAGGCCCGGTTCGAGAGCTGCGAGTGCAGGTAGATTTTGTGTGCCGGGACATTGCAGCGGGCTTGGAGGTCTCGCAACAGGTTGACCACGGCCTTGGCCTGATCGTGGCTGGCGTGGGTCTGGCCGGGTGCGAGTTGGATACCGATCTGGATTTTGCCGGGATACCCGGTGACATCGCGTTGGTTTTCCCACTGGCTGGTGACCAGCGTCTCGGCCTGGGGCGAGATGGCGAAGTGCACCGCCGGGGCGACGCCGGTGTGCTCATGGGCCAGACACGAGAGCCGCAGATCGCTGCCCACCCGGTGGATCACCACCGCGTCCCACTGGCGCTTGTTGATCGGGGTCTGCGTGCGAGAGGTCGGTGAGGCGTTGTAGGTTGCGGCGAGGTACTTGGCCTCGGCGCTCAACGCTCGGTTGGGTTCAAGCACGCCCAGGAAGACCGCGCCGATCGTCATCGACGCGACCAGCACCGCCAGCACCCATGTCAGCCGAGTCCGATCCACCACCTGCTTTTTCGCTGCTTTCGCCATGAAAATGTTCCCGCGGCAAGACCACCTGTGTTGTTATCTCATACATCGGCGTTTTGCAAGCGATTTGTTTAGCATTCCACCCCAGAAAAAGAGTTTCATTCATAAGAATGGCCGCGGTGTTCCGATAAAAGCCGCCTTGCCAGCATCGACGTCCCGTAACCGATGGCGAATCAGCATTTTCTCGCCCGCTGCAGCGACCGCTCATACTCCGGCAAGAGCTTATCGGCCCGAAAATCGGCGGCCCGGACCGGCCCGCGGGCGGAATACGAATTTCGCAGCGAATGGTCCGATAGAAGCCGCAGAATTGCCTCCGCCAGCATCCGCTCTTCCGGCGTCGGCGGGACGTCGGCACCGTGGAACACGCCGTCCGGAGTCGCCGTCAGCAAGCCGTAGTGCGCCTGCTCGATGCCGTCCGCGCCGCGCCGAAAGTCGCTGGTCGGGGCGAGGATTTCCCGCGGTCCGGATCGCACATCGGTGGCGACCACGGCGGTGCCCGCAGCCAGGCTCTCGAGCACCACCATGCCAAAACCTTCCCACAAGGATGAGAGGGCGAAAACCGAAGCGCGCGAGATGAACTTGTGCGGGTTCGGCTGAAAACCAAGGAAGTGGGCGCAATCGGACAGTCCCAATTTCGTCGCCAAGTCGCGCAGGTAACCGCCCAACTCGCCTTCGCCGAGGATCAGCAGCTTCGCCTCCGGCATCCGCCGGCGGACTTCGACCATCGCCCGCAGCAGGTGCCACTGGCCCTTGGCCCGGGTCAACCGTCCCGCGGAGATGATCGTCGGCCCCGCCACCAGCGCCGCCTCGGTTTCGGTCAGCGGCTTGGCCGCGGCGGCGGCGATCGCATCGGGATCGATGCTGTTGTAGATCACGTCGATGTTCGCGCCGTCCAGACCGTACTTGTCGATCAGCGTCTCCCTCGCCCCCTTCGAGGCGGCCACGATGCGGTCCGCCCGCCCATAGTACCGCCGGATCAGCCAGTCGCCCGCCATCCGCCGCAGCCCCCCCACCTGGCCGTACCGCTTGTCCTCGCCGATCACCGGGATCGCCCGGCTTTCCGGCGAACGGGTCAGCACGTTGGGCAAATTCGCCGGTTCATTGAAGCTGAAAACCGCCTCCAGCCCCAGCCGCCTTCGCACCTGGCGCAGGGCCCGAACCGCTTCGGTAATACGAATTACACGACCCCACGTGCTGCCCGGGGGCGGCTCGGGAAGGCGCAGGTCGATCAGTTCGCCGCCGTATGGGTAGTCGGTTCGGCGGGTATCGAAGACGATCAGGCGGCATTCGTGCCGCTCGGCGAGGTACCGGCTGAGCGTCGCGGCCATGCGTTCGGCCCCTCCCTGCGAGAGCGTCGGTACAACTATGCCTATCCTCACCGCCGGCCTTTCATTATAATGGCCCTCCGCCGGCTATCTGTATCAGAAGGCGACGCCCGTGGCAAGCCCGCGTCGGCGGCGTTTGGGCGGCGCGGCAGGCTTCACAAGCTCGGACCAGACAAGGAGTTGTCCGTTGGCGTCGATCGTCGGACTATTTGGCGGCACATTCGACCCGCCCCACCTGGGTCATTTGATTATGGCCAAGAGCCTGATGGACCAGGCGGGCCTGGACCGGGTAGTGTTCATCCCGTCGGGCACGCCGCCGCACAAACGGCGCAAACCGATTTTGGCGGGCGAGCATCGCCTGCGGATGGTCCGACTCGCCGTCGAAGGCAACGAGCGGTTTGAGGTCAGCGACTGGGAACTCGGCCGCAGCGAGCCTTGTTATACGATTAACACGGTCGATCAATTCCAGCGGCGGTATCCGGAGACTGAATTCGCGTGGCTGATCGGCTCGGACAGTCTGGGCGAGCTTCCGACGTGGCACCGGTTCGACGAGCTGGTCCGTAAGGTGCGGATTTTGACGGCCTGGCGGGGCGGGTTGGAGATGGAGGAGATTCTGGGCAGGCTTCGCGAGCAGGTTTCGGGCGAGGTTTTCGAGAAGCTTCGGGCGGGGGTCGTTCGGACGCCTATGATTGAGATTGCCGCCACGGACCTGCGGGCCGCCGTCGCCCGAGGCGGCGATGTTCGATATCTGACGCCCGAGGCGGTGCGGGCGTATATTCTGGAACACGGGCTGTACCGGCCATGAGCGTGGAAGAACCGGGCGTGCAGGACAATACGATCAGCGACCGTCGGATCGGCCGGGCGGCCGACTGGCAGGCTGTGTTCGGCAACGACCGGCCGGTGCAGATCGAGATCGGTCCGGGCAAAGGCACGGTGCTGCTTCAGTTGGCGCAGATATTTCCGGAGCACAATCTGCTTGGGATCGAATGGGCGGCTGAGTTCTATCGTCACGCGGCGCGTCGCAGCCGGTTCTGGAAGGCGGGCAACGTCAAGCTTTTGCGGACGGACGCGCGGGAGTTCCTGATCGACCGGGTACCGACGGCCAGCGTTTTGGCGGTGCACGCCTACTTCGCGGACCCGTGGCCCAAGAGTCGTCACGCGGGCCGGCGGCTTTTTATTCCCGAGTTCTGCCGGGCGGCGGCCAGGGTCATCAAGCCCGGCGGCAAGATCTTCGCCGCTACGGATCATCAGCCATACGGCGAAGAGATCCACGCGAACCTCTCGGCGGTGCCGCAACTGCGGGAGGCGGACCATCGCGTGCTGGAGGGCCGGAGTCTGGAAACGCTGGAGAGCAACTACGAGGCCAAATTCGTCAAAGAGGGGCGAAAGATATCGCGGATGGCGTTTGAACGGGTATAATCCCTGGTTTGAATGGTTTTGCGCGAAGCGGCGGCTGGCCTTCGAGCCGCCGTTGAGCGGATGGACGATAAGGAGCAGGCCGAATGGCGACGGTGAAGGTGTTGGTGCTGCGGACGGCAGGCACGAACTGCGACGGGGAGACGGCGTTCGCCTTCGAGCAGGCGGGGGCCAAGGCGGAGATGGTGCACATCAACCGCATTTTGGAGAGCCCGGAGAAGCTCGACGCGTATCAGATTCTGGCCATTCCGGGCGGCTTCAGCTACGGCGACGACATCTCGGCGGGCAAGATATTCGCGGTGCGTCTGTTGCATGACCTGGGCCGGCGTTTGGGCGATTTTGTCAACCGCGACCGGCTGGTGCTGGGCATCTGCAACGGGTTTCAGGTGCTGGTCAAGGCGGGCCTGCTGCCGGAGGTCAAGCCGTCGGAGGACTTCCAACAGGAGGTGACGCTGAGCGACAACGACAGCGGCAAGTTCGAGGACCGCTGGGTGTGGCTCAAGTCGTACAGCGACCGCTGCGTGTTCATCGAGCCGGACCGGATGATCTATCTGCCGATCGCCCACGCGGAGGGCAAGTTCATTCCCAAGAGCGAGGCCGTGCTGGAGCGTCTGAAGGCCAACGGCCAGATTGTCTTTCGTTACGTCGATAACAAGGGGCAGTTCGGGAGTTATCCGATCAGCCCGAACGGTTCGGTCGACCACGTGGCGGGCATCTGCGACCCCAGCGGCCGCGTGTTGGGCCTGATGCCACATCCCGAACGTCACGTGAAGCGCACCCACCACCCGCATTGGACGCGGTTGGGCGAGGCCCACGAGGGTGACGGGCGGGTGATTTTCGATCGGGCGGTCCGCTACTTCGCCTGATCGCGTTGGCGTGCAAGCATTTGCGCGTTCGCGAGCGACGGCTGCGGTTGTTTTCAGCGGGTATCGGCGATTGTGCTGGATTCGCATGCGGACGTGCATCTATAATTTGGCAAACAATTAACTGAACGCTGGGCAACAGCCGGAGATCATCCGCCCCGTGCTTTTCCCGGTTGGTATATGAAAGGCGGGAGCTGATGAAGATTTTATTTGTTTATCCTCTCTACCCCGAGACGTTCTGGAGCTTCAAGCACGCGCTGCGATTCCTGGGCAAGAAGGCGGCGTTTCCGCCTCTGGGCCTGCTGACGGTGGCGGCCATGCTGCCGGAGCGTTGGGAAAAGAAGCTCGTGGACCTGAACGTGAGCGGGCTTGACGATCGTCAGATCGACTGGGCCGACATGGTCTTCGTCAGCGCGATGCTCGTCCAGGCGCCCAGCGCCCGCGAGGTGATTCAGCGGTGCAAGGCGCGGGGCAAGACGGTGGTGGCGGGCGGTCCGGCGTTCACCGCGAGGCACGAGCAGTTCGAAGGGGTGGATCACTTCGTCTTGAACGAGGCTGAGGTGACGCTGCCGCAGTTTCTTGACGACCTCGAGCACGGCCGGCCTCAACCGGTGTATACGACCGACGAGCATCCGGACCTCTCGGAGACGCCGATTCCGCTGTGGTCGCTGATTCGTTTGAAGGACTATGCGGTGGTTCCCGTCCAGTATTCGCGCGGCTGCCCGTTCAACTGCGAGTTCTGCGATATCATTGTGATGTACGGCCGCAAACCCCGGACCAAGACGCCCGAGCAGTTGATTCGCGAGATCCAGGCCCTCTACGACGCCGGTTGGCGGAGCGGCGTGTTCATCGTGGACGACAATTTTATCGGGAACAAGCGGAACGTCAAGCAGATGCTGCCGCACCTGATCCGGTGGCAGCGGGAGCACAACGTTCCGTTCAATTTGCTGACGGAGGCCAGCGCGGACCTGGCCGACGACGAACAGCTCATGCGGATGATGGCCCAGGCCAACTTCCGGAAGGTGTTTTTGGGGATTGAGACGCCGGACCCGGACGGGCTCCGCGAGTGCGGCAAGCACCAGAACGCGTCTCGCGACATGACCGAGGTGGTGGCCACAATACACCGCCACGGGATGCAGGTCATGGGGGGGTTCATCGTCGGGTTCGACACCGACAACGAGAGTATTTTTCAGCGGCAGATCAACTTCATCCAGAACACCGGGATCGTGACCGCGATGGTGGGGATGCTTAACGCGCTGCCGCACACGGCCCTGTGGCATCGCCTGAACGCTGAGGGCCGGCTGAGGGGCGATACGACCGGCGAGAACACCGAGGCGCGGCTGAATTTCCTGCCCCGCATGCCGGAGCAGGCGCTTCTGGACGGCTATAAGCGGATCCTGACCACCATCTATTCGCCGCGGCAGTACTATCAGCGGATCTACACTTTACTACGAAGCTGCAATCCGGAGCACGGCGAGCCGACCACGCCCGAAGGCTGGCTCGCGTTCGTCCGCAGCATGTGGGAGATCGGGGTGCGGTCCAAGGCGCGTCTGCTTTACTGGAAGCTCCTGGTCAAGACCCTGCTGACGCGGCGGAAGGCGTTTCCGCTGGCCGTCGAGTTGGCGATCTACGGTCTGCATTTCGAGCGGGTCACGGCGCGCATCGTCGGCGGTGTTCTTCCCGGCTCGGACGACCAGCCGCTGCCGGCGTAGTCGCCGGCCGCTTGCCGACCCTGCACGTGTATGTCGCGGCCGGCGGCGACGCGAACGCGTCTGTCCAGGACCATGCCGCATTCGTTGAATCCGGCGTCATCATAGTGCTGTAGATTCCCTTGCATTATCATGTCAGTCTATTATAATAGCATGACATGATAACGGAAACCGGCAGCCGCACGGTCTCAAGTCCGCGTCAGGTGGCCCAGACGGTGCGGCTTTACATTCAGGAGCATGCTTTAGGTCCGGGCGATCGGATGCCGACGCACGATCGTCTGAGCGAGGACCTTGGGATTGGGCTGCGCCGGCTGCGGGAAGGTTTGAGCATTCTGGAGCAGCAGGGGTTGATCGAGACGCGGGGCAAGGGGGGGACGCGCGTGTCGGAGCCGCGGATCGAGCGGTTGGCGGACCCGATCGCCTGGCACCTGGAGTTTGGCGGCTGCAGCACGCGCGACCTGGTGGCCGCCCGCGCTCGCATTGAGAGCGGCATTGTCGCCGAGGCGTGTGCCCGGCACCGGAGCCGCGACCTGCTGGTTCTGGCGGACGCGATCGAACAGATGGAGACTCTCGGCGACTCGGGCCGCAGCGACGAGGCGGCGGACGAGCAGTTCCATCTGGCGGTCGTTCGCGCCGCCCACAACCCGGCGCTGCTGGTTTTCGGGCGGTTGATCTCGACGCAGTTTCAGCGCAAGGTCAGCGATCGGCTGATCAGCAGCCTGGATCGTCAGCGGGTCAGCCTCGCCGAGCACCGCCGGATCGTCCAGGCCATCGCGTCCCGCGACGACCAGGCCGCGGCGCGGCTGATGTACGACCACATCATGTTCCAGCTCGAGGTTTTGGAATCCCAAAACCGCAAGTCATCCGTCAAAATCAAATCACGGAGAAGCAGATCATCATGAACCGATCCATTCCGCGCGTCTCGGACGCCGCCCGCCGCTATGTCCAGGAAGTCCTCGATTTCGGTTTTCACAACTGCACCGGACCGGGCGTCACGGCCCGGCTTGAGAAGCAGTTCGCTGAGAAATTCGGCGTCCGTTACGGGGTGAGTCACTGCAACGGCACGGCGACCATGCACGCGTGCCTGCTGGCGGCCGGGGTCGGCGCGGGCGACGAGGTGATCGTGCCCACGCTGACGATGGCGAGCACGGCGCTGGTGGCATTGCACGTTAACGCGGTGCCGGTTTTCGCGGACAGCGACCCGGAGACATTCACGATCAGCGTCGAGGATATCCGCCGCAAGATCACGCCGCGCACGAGGGCGATCATTCCGGTTTCGATCTACGGCCTCTCGCCCGACATGGACCCGATCATGGAGCTGGCGGCGGCGTACAAGCTGACGGTGATCGAGGACAACGCGCAGTGCTTTCTCGGGCGCTACAAGGGACGGCTGGTCGGCACGTTGGGTCACATGGCCAGCTTCAGCTTCCAGGGCTCAAAGCACATGACATCCGGCGACGGCGGGATGGTGATCACCGACGACGAGGAATTGGCCACGGCGGTCCGCAAGGCGGCGGTGCTGGGCTATTCGCTGGTCTCGTCGAAACCCGGGGCGTCGAGCATGCCGGAGGAAGTCCGGTGCCATCCGAGTTTCGCCCGACACAACGGCTACGGGTACAACTTCCGGCTGCCGGAGATTGCCGCGGCGGTCGCCTTGGGCGAGCTCGAACGGCTTGACGAGTTGGTGGCGATGCGGCGGGAGTCGGCGAAGCTGATCGACGCGGTGGTGCGGGAGTGCCGGTGGCTGGTTCCGCAGAAGACGCCGGAGGGCTACGTCCACGCCTGGTGGACGTACGCGGCGAGGATCGTCGAGGACGGGCCCGATTGGCTGACGTTCCGGCGGAAGTTCGTGGAACTCGGCGGCGACGGGTTCTACGGCTGCTGGCAGCCCGTCCACAAGGAGCCGTTCTTCCAGGAGCTGGGCCGGAAGGTGAAGGAAGAGCCGCAGCGTTATCCGCAGTGGGCGGAGATCATGCCGGACTATCGCGAGGTGAGTTGTCCGGTGGTCGAGCGCATTCAGCCGCGGCTGGTGCAGATCAAGACCAACCAGTTCAGTCTTGGCGAGGCGAAACGGCAGGCCGAGATTCTCGGCCGGGCGATCGAGGCGGTTTCCTGAATCACGGAGGTGCGACGTGGGCAAAGAGGGACCGAGCATCAAGGGCATGTTCGATCTGAGCGGGCAGGTGGCAATGGTCACCGGGGCGGCGCAGTGGATCGGCTGGGAGATCGCCGAGGCCTACGCGGAACTGGGAGCGAAGATCGTCATCACCAGCCGCGAAGGGGACAAGGCGCAGATCGCCGCGGCGGAACTGGACGAGCGGTTCGGCATCGAGGCGATGGGGCTGGCGCTGGAGGTGCGTGATCCGCGGAGCGTCGCCGAGGCGTTCGATCGGGCGGCGCAGCGGTTCGGGCGGCTTGATATCCTGGTCAACAACGCGGGCGGCGCCCCGAAATCGGACAAATACCACCTCTGGGAGCGGCGGCTGGAGGACTGGACATACGTGATTGAGACCAACCTGACCGGGGCTTTCCTGTGCACGCAGGCGGCGGCGAAGATCATGATGCCGGCCCAGCGCGGGTCGATCGTCAACGTCGCCAGCATCGCCGGGCTGGTCGGGCGCGACCGGTCGATGTACGAGGGGCTGCCGATGCGGCCGAATCTCGTGGACTACGCGGCGTGCAAGGCGGGCGTGCTCGGTTTTACCCGCGACGCCGCCGCCGAACTGGCCCCCTACCACATCCGGGTCAACGCCATATCGCCCGGCGGGATCGAGCGCGGCCAGCCGCCGGAGTTCGTGCGGCGCTACTCGCAGGCGACCGCGCTGGGGCGGATGGGCGAGGAAGGGCATGAGCTCAAGGGCGCGGCGGTCCTGCTGGCCAGCGACGCCGGGCGGTACATGACCGGTCAGAACATCGTCGTGGACGGCGGGTTCGCCATGTACAAGTAGCGTCATATCCTGACCTTCCATCATTGATCTGAAACTCCACCATTTGCGGTCGAGGAGATTGCGCCATGCAGAAGCTGGTTGTTTCGCGGGATGATACGGTCTATGAGGCCTTTGCCGACGTTGCCCAGGGTCCGGACGGGACGCTGGTGTGCACGTACCGGGAGTCCCTGGCTCACGCCCCGGCGCCGTTTTCACGGATTATCGTCCGGCGGAGCGAGGACGGCGGCATGAGCTGGCGGCCCAGGCAGGTGGTCATCGAGAAGGACGACACCAAGGGCGAGGGCCGGCTCAACTGCTCGCGGATCACCGCCTGCGCCGACGGGACGCTGCTGCTGGTTGTCGATTTCTTCCCGCCCGGACGCGGCGAGTGGCAGGAGAACCCGTGCGAGAACCTGCTGTTTCGCAGCACCGACAGCGGCCGGACGTGGACCGGACCGCAGGAGACCGGCATTCAGGACGGCGTCGTCCCGGCGATCAAGGAACTGGCCAACGGCGACCTGTTGATCGGCGTGACGCGGATGCGCATGCCGAAGAACATGGATTGGCGGCAGGCCCTCAAGCACGGCACGGAGGAACAGACGGTCTATATTTCGAGCGACAAGGGTCGCCGTTGGGAAGGTCCCTTTGCCGTGCCCGGTGTCGGACGGCTGCGGCTCAACGAGGGCGACTTCGCCCAACTGGACGACGGGACGGTGGTCTGCTACATGCGTGAGGACGCCGAGAAGCTCAGCGGCTGGAAGAGCATCTCCCGCGACGGTGGGCGCACATGGTGCGAGCCGATCCGGACCGAGATGTTCTCGTGCCGCGGCCGGCCGTCGGTGGGTCGGCTTCGCAGCGGCGAGGTCCTGGTCACGTACCGCTTCTGCAGCGGGGTCTCGACGTCGCTGGCCTTGTACATGGAGACGGCTGAGGAGGCCCTGCGGGTCGAGCCGCCGGACCCGACCAAGTACGACAGCGAGTACAAAGCGGGGCGATTTGCGTTCATCGACAACGACCGGAGTCTGCATCCGGACAGCGGCTATTCCGGCTGGGTGCAACTGCCCAGCGGCAGCCTGTACGTGGTGAACTACATCACCGACGACGCCCCGATGGCCCAGATTCGCGGCTATCTTCTGTCTCGTGAGGATTTCTATCTGTTTCCCGAAGGCGACATCCGGTGGCTGCACCCGGCCCACGGCCGCCCTTACGTGGAACAGACGGCGGAGATGGCGCGGAAGCAGTTCCAGGAGAACCGCCGTCGCGACTGGTCCAAGCGGGTTCCCACGCAGAAATGACACTCGAAACAACCACCGTGCAGTGCGATCTCACGCCCTACGACGGGCTCAGGTTGTTCAGCAGGATGCTGTTGGTCTGGAATTTTTTGAGGGCCAGGGCCAGCGACTGGTAGGCCTCTTTTGGCTTGAGGCGCGTCACATATCGGCGCAGGGCGTTGTACTCCGGCAGGCGCGAGCCGACCAGCAGATGCTCCTTGCGGGTTCCCGACATCGGGATGTCGATCGAAGGGAACATGCGTTCGTTGGCCAGATCGCGCGAGAGCACCAGTTCCATGTTGCCGGTGCCCTTGTACTCCTGGAAGATGAAGTCGTCCATCCGGGAGCCGGTGTCGATCAGGGCGGTGGCGATGATGGTCAGCGAGCCGCCGAGCTCGAACTTGCGGGCCGAGCCGAAGAGGCGTTTGGGCACCTCGAGGGCCCGGGCGTCGAGGCCGCCGGTGAGCGTGCGGCCGCTGTCCCGCTGCGAGACGTTGAACGCCCGCGACAGGCGGGTCAGGGAGTCGAGCATGACCACCACGTCGCGTCCGGCCTGGGAGAGCGACTTGGCGTATTCGATGATCAGGCGGCCGAGTCGCACGTGGGATTTGACCTCGCGGTCGTTGCAGCTCGCAAAGACCTGGCCCGGAATGATCCGTCGCATTTCGGTGACTTCCTCGGGCCGCTCGTCGATCAGCAGCATGATCAGGTCGATGGTCGGATAGTTGTTCTTGATCGCCACCGCGATCTGCTGGAGCAGCACGGTCTTGCCGGTTCGCGGCGGGGCCACGATGATCGCCCGCTGGCCGAACCCCAGCGGACAGATCAGGTCGATCGTGCGGACCGAGGTGGTGCCGTAAGGGACCTCGATGTTGTTCTCTTTCGGTTCGAGGACGAGCTGCGGCTGAGGATCGATGACCGTCTTGTCCTCGAAGCTCTCCTGCTGAAGCCAGTCATCGGGGTTCAGTCCGCAGATGGTCTCGATCTTCTCCAGCCGAGGGCCCTTCTTGCCCTTCTCGGCCACCTCGCCCGCGATCAGCGATCCTTCGCGCAGCTTGAAGTCGCGGATCATCTCGCGGCTGACGAACGGGTCTTCCCGTCGTGAGGGCATGGCCATCATGACCTGCCGGAGTTGGGCGATGTTGGGTTTCCACTGTTCCAGAATGCCTTCGTAGCGCATCGGATCTTGTTTCCGTCATCAGGATTGAACGGTTTCCTATGCCGTCGCCGACGTCGGCGAATCCAGCACATCGAGTATCTTCTGGGTCAGCGCGAGCGTGCGCGCCCCGTCGGCGAAACTGCAGTGCAGTTTCGAGAAATCGCCCCGCCGGACCATGTCGATGAAAAACCGGTCCTCATTGACGAACATGGCGTCGTCCGGCTGATAGCTCATCGTCTTTCCGTCGGGGGTCTCGACCTCGGCCCGGCCCCGCATGCAGTTCAGGGCGTACATGCCCTTAGCCCCGTAGAGGGTCAGGCCCGACCGCCACGAGGCGTGGCACCAGGTATGGCCGTGGACCCCCAGCACGCCGTTGGCGAAGCGGAACGAGACGCTGTAGGCGTCCTCGACGGTGTACTCGGCGCTCTTGGGTTGAAAACAATTGCTGCCCAGACTGTAAATTGTATCCACCTCGCCGACCAGATAGCGCATCAAATCGAACAGGTGTGTCGCCTGGTCGGCGATGGCGCCGCCGGAGATCTCCTTGCGGTAGAACCACAGGGGAGCGGGCGTTTTGGCTGCGTAGTTCAGCGTCATCGGCGAGCAGTAGGTCGAGCAGACCAGCGAGACGCGGTCCTGGGCGAGGTGCTCGCGCAGCCAGTCGGTGACCTTCATGAATCTCAGCACGTAGCCCACCATCACCGGCAGTCCCGCCCGCTCGATCCTGGCCGCCAGTTCCGCGGCGGCGGCGGCGCTGACGCCCACCGGTTTTTCGGTGAACACCGGCAATTTTCGTTCGATGCAGGCCTCGATCGGCTCGGCCCGCACCGACGGCGGCGTGCACACCCACACCGCGTCGAGTTTTTGCTCGTCGAGCATTTTCCGGAAATCGGTGTAGACCGCGCCGGCTTTGGCCTCGGCGGCGCGGGTGTTGGCGCGGTCGGATTCGAGGTCCGAGACCGCCACGATCGCGGCGTCGTCGATCGCCTCGATCGCCTTCACGTGCGCAGTCGAAATGCCTCCGGCGCCAATCAGCCCAATCCGAACCGACATGGTGGTCTCCTGCTGAAACCGTTTCTGAGGGTAGGTCGCTCCGATCGCGACAAACGGCGTATGATACCCGCCGTCGGAACGGAGACAAGCCAATTCCGGGACCCGCCGGCCGAGGTCGGGACGATTTCCGGCCGGCTCAGGCCGGCCCGACCCGGGGCGACGGCTGCCGCCTTCGGTCAACCGAACTTGTAGTGCTTGCGGACGTCCCTTCGGATCGTCCAGGTGCACTCCATACCTTGAGGGAAGATCACCCAGTCGCCGGCGCCGAAGTTGAACTTCTCAGCCTGCTCATTGGTCACCGTCACCTCGCCCTGGAGGATCAGGCAGGTCTCCTTTTCGTCGTATTGCCAGGGAAACTCGCTGGCCTCCTTTTCCCAGATCGGCCAGGACCGGGCCTGCTGTTTTTCCGCTTCGGTCGGCTTGCGAATCTCGGGCTTCATCGCTCGCTCCTGTCGCGTGACCCTGGGGAACCCCTTCCCAATCCCTCGTTCGAACTCAAATGATACGTCCTCTTTCGCCGGGTGAAAACCCTTTTTTCACGTCAAATTACATTTCGTGAGCCGCATGGCGGGCCGCGACCGCCGTGCTGGACGTCCTCCGTCGGTTCGACTTCCCTTTGAAGCAGGCACGGAACACGCGGGCGGAACAAAGGACAAAGACACCAAACAGCCGATGTGAAGAATGGCTCCGCCGCCCTCGGCGGCGTCTCTGTCTGCCAGACCGATCACCTACGCATGCTCCGCGTTTTCCGCACCGATCCGATCCGTCATTCTTCCGCGGTCAGGGCCGCCAGTCCCAGGATCGGGCCCACGTCGTTGCTGACGAAATCCACCGAGGCGATGGGCAGGTCCGGACGCGGGTTTACCCACGGAAAGACGTGGATGCCGACCTTTCCCAGTCCGTTGCTGCCGATCCAGCCGATGTAGGCTTCGCTGACCTCCCGCGGATTCCACCAGTCGGTGATGTTCTTGTCGTTGACGATGGGAATCACCTCGGGCTCTTCCCGGCCCTGGTAATGGACGCGGTACTGGCCCAGTTCGCCCGGTTCGGATCCCCATCCCATGGTGTGGAGGAAGTACAGCCGCTTGGCCTTGCGATTGCCGAAATCGATCCCGGTCACCTCCTTGGGCAGTTCGGTCCGCTCGTGCTTCGTGGTGATCAGTTCGATCATGGACAGGTCGTTGTTGGTCTTCTGGTCGATGATATCGAACGGCACGCCGCGAAACTCCTGCTGGCCGACCGGCAGGCAGCTCCAGTCGTTCTTGAGCTCGTCGCCTTCTCGCGGTTCGGTCATCGGCGTGGTGCAGTGCTTGCGCAGGTCGATGGTGAAGAACTTGCCGCTCTCGATCTCCTTGAGTTTTTCGGTGTAGGTCGGTTCGGGCGTGGGCGTGGGTCTGGGGCGGTTGTTGGCTGCGCGGGCATGGCTTCGCTCGGCCTCATCGCGGGCGGTGTGAAGCCACTCGGCGATGTTGTCCATCCGCTGATAGAGCAGGATTCCGCCGGTTCCGATGGCCACCAGCACCAGACCGACGGAAGCCGTCGCCTTGCCCCGCCGCCGGTACCATCGCCCGGCGGCCACGCCGATCGGGGCCAGCCTCGACCGAAAGGTGGGCCGGCCCACGCCGGAATAGGCCAACTGGGCCAGTTGCTGCTTGAACGCGGCTGGGGCTGAGGCGCGGGGAACCGCCTCGAGGCCCGCGTGCAGGCCCATCAGCGTCACCTTAAAGCCGGCCTCTTCCAGCCGCCGGTGCAGTTCGCGGATTCCCATCTGGAGCCACTTGGGGGTGCTCTTTTCGTCGGCGCCGATGAACTCGGCCGTTTCGGTGGGGCTTCGGCCGTCGAGGTAACGCAAGAGGATCGGCGCCCGCACTTCCTGGGGGAGGGCGGGGATCGCGGCGTGCACGTGATCGGCCATTTCCGCCCAGGTCGGCTCGGTCGCCTGTTGCACGGCCGGTCCCGGCTGCTCCGATCGGCTGATCGTCGCGTGGAACCAGTCGGCCAGTGGAAAGGAGACCGATGGGGAGTTCTGAGCCAGGGCTTCAAACGCCTCTTTGACCGGCTGCTCGGACTGAGCCCCTTCCGGCGATCGGCGGCGGGCCAAGCCGTAGGCAAAATCGGCGTAACGTGAAACCAGTTGGGCGAATGCCCCGGGATCGTGATTTTCGACATAGCGGTCCAGCAGCGCTCTGTCGCTCGCCATAGGCCCTTCTCCTGTCCAGGGGATGCGATACATTATTATTGTATCACATTTGCGCCGCTTTGCTAAGAGGGGATTGTATGATCGATGAAATTGCGGAGCGGACGCGGGTCGGGGAGCGTTTGGACCGTTGCTAGGCCCGGATCGAGCCCGCGGCTGGGGCTGTCCGAACCGGTTGCGGCCGGACCACCATCGGCGATGTGGCGATGGGGCCGACCGGGTGGTAGTCCCAGCGTTTGAGCAGATCGTTGGCCATCCGGCTGATGATCTCGACCTGCTGTGCCGAGAGTTCCTCCGGCTCGACGTATTGGGTCGCGGAATAGCCGGCCTCGCCGGCGCCGGTGAACGTGTTGATTTTGCGGCCGAAGATCGACCGATCGATGCCCTCGACCCCGACGAACGCCTCGAGCCGCTGGGCGTGCTCCTCCGGATTGGCCAGCATCTGGTCGTATCGGATCATCAGGATCCGCTCGTTCGACCGGCAGCTGAGCATGTAGAACATGTTCCTGCCCCACTGCCGGACCATCTCCGTGCAGTCCTGCTCGGAATTGAGCCATTTTCGGGCTTTGTAGGACCGGGCCACGTCCAGGATGTGGCGGTGGATGAAGATGAACCGCCCCTGCGGCAGCGTGTGGTAGAACAGCTCGAAGTGCTTGCCGTCGTACAGCGGGTTCTTGACGCCCCAGTGCTCAAAGCCGTCCCGCATTGCGTCTTGCTTATAATTCCTGAGCACCATTTCGAGCGACTTGACCAGAACCTGGCTGTACGACCGGACATCGGGCCAGACGGAACTCGACCAGAAATCGGAGTCGCCCTTGA